>JAJXSP010000042.1 GCA_021784515.1 Myxococcales bacterium
GTGATGGTGGTCCTGATTCCCGCGTTGCGGAGGCTGATCACCGACCAGGCGGCGAGTCAGAACCAGCGCTCCACCATCGCGTAGGCATAGGCGACCGTCGTCTCGACGGTGGCGAAGCCGAGGATCTCGCCGCAGTAGTACGTCGCCCGCCGGCCCTGCAGCCCCTCCAGCTTCGAATAGAAACCGGCCGCCATGTCCTCCGGGCCGACGTGCGGAAAATAGCGCCAGCGGATCGTGACCGGGACCTCGCGGATCTTCCCGCCCAGCCGGTCGACCAGCTCGTGGACCGCGTCGCGGGCGGCCGATCCGTCGCGGTCGTCGTCGCGGGCGAAGCCGTAGAAGAACGTCAGTCCATTCGGGGGAAATCGCTGGTAGGCGAACATCGGCCGTCCGGCGAACTCCGGCTCGAAATAACGGGGAAAGAACAGGCAGCGCGCCGACGGCAGTCCCGTGGCGAGCACGCCGACCGCCCAATAGTCGCAATGGCGGATCCGCGAGATGAGGTCGGCCTCGAGGGGCGCCGGGTCGAGGAACCGCAGCGCCTCGTCGAGCGGGCAGGCGAGCACCAGCGCGTCGAAGTCCGACTCCCCGTCGCCGGTGCGCACGTGGACTCCCCCGTCCGCGCGTTCGATGCGCTCCACCGCGACGCCGCATCGGATCTCCACGCCGGCGTCGGCCAGGGTGTCCGCCACTCGCGCCCAGAGCCCGCCATATCCATGTTCGGGGATCTCGAAGATCGGGAAACGGAACAGATTGAGGTATTTCAGGACATAGGCGGCCGGGACGTCTCGATAGCAGCCGTAGCCGAACCCGGTAATCCACGGCCGCAGCATTTCGCCGATCAATTCGACGTGCCGGGCGCCGCACCAGGCCTCGAATGACGCGCACAGCTCGCGTCTCACACCGTCGAACCCCGGGCGCCGGATTTCCCGGTTCCGCCACAGCTCCCACGCGAATCGCACGCCCTGCGGTCCGAGGCCGCGGAAGGCGCGCCCGAAGGGCACCGGAACGCGGCCCGCGCGCCGCCGCTCGACGTCGATGAATGCCTGGCTGAGCACCGGGGCGTAACGAATACCCGTCTCGGCGAGCAGCGCGCGGACGTTGCGATATGCGAGAGTGAGGCCGCCCGCGCCCAATTCGTAGTCCCGACCGTCGTAATGGATGGTCGCGCATTTGCCCCCCACGCGGCGCTCCCGCTCCAGCACCGTGACGCGACGATAGCCGAGGCGCCCGAGGGCCCGCGCGGCGGCCAGTCCCGCGGCGCCCGCTCCGACGATGCAAACGCGGGAATCGCGCCGGCGGTCGGTTCTAGGCACCGCGCGACTTCCAAGGAGCGACCGCCGCCGCCGGGGAGGCCGCGCTCGGGGGGCGCAGCGGCAGCACGACGTGGAAGGTGGCGCCGCGCCCCTCCTCGGACTCCACCCAGATGCGGCCGTGGTGCTGCTCGATGATCGCCTTGCAGATATAAAGCCCCAGACCAAGCCCGATCTGGGACCCGCTCTGCACGTTGATCCCCTGCACGCGGTGGAAGCGATCGAACAGGTGCGCCATCTCGGCGCGCGGAATGCCGGGCCCTTGATCGCGCACCTCCAGGTGCGCCTCGTCGCCCGAGCGGCGCAATGCCAGTCCGACGGGGCGGTCGGGCGGGGAATACTTCCGGGCATTGGTGAGCAGGTTGGTGACCACCTGGAGGACGCGCGCCTCGTCCACCACGGCCTGCAGCGGCTCGGCCGGGACGTCGAGGACGATCGGGAGCTTGGTGAGCAGCCCGGCCTCCTCCGCGGCGGCCTGACAGATGGCGACGAGATCCGCCGGGTGCTGCTGCAGCGTGAGCTGGCCCCATTTGATCGTCGAGGCGCACAGCAGGTCATTGACCACGACCTCCAACCGGGTCACGGAGCGATCGAGGGTCGCCATCCGGGTGGCGAGCTGAGAGCGCGGGTCGGCGTGCCGGCGCAGGTTCTCGATAATCAACTTCATCGGAGTGAGCGGCGTCCGAAGCTCGTGGGAGGCGATGGCGAGGAAGACGTCCTTCATCTGCGACTCGGCCGCCTCCCGCCGCATTCGCACCAGCTCGAGGTGGGTGCGCACCCGGGCGAGCAGCTCGCGCGCCGAAAACGGCTTTCGCACGTAATCGTCCGCCCCGCCGCCGAGCCCTTCGAGCACCGACTCCTCCCCCGCCTGGGCCGACAGCTGCACCACCGGCAGCGACCGCGTTCCCGGGTGGGCGCGGATCGCGCGCAGCAGCGCCTGGCCGTCGACGCCGGGCATCAGGACGTCGGTGACGATGAGGTCGGGCGGGCGCGCGAGCACCGAGGCGAGGGCGGCCTCTCCGTCGGCAACCGCCTCGACGTCGTAGTCGGCGGCCAGCAGCTTGACCAGGTATTGCCGCATATCCGGATTGTCTTCGGCGACCAGGATGCGAGGCTGCCCCCGCGCGACGGCCTCGGCGCCCGTATGGCCGACGAGGGGCGGCATTCCGGCGGTGTCGGCGATCCAGCTCCGCGCCTCCTCGACCCAGGGCGCGGTCGGAGTCGGGGCGTGCTCGACGACGGGCGCGGCCGAGGCGCGGGCGGCGCGCGGCGTCTCGAACGGGATCTCCACCGTGATCGTGGTCCCCTGTCCGAGCGCGCTCGTCGCCGTGGTGGTGCCGCCGTGCAGCTCGACCAGCTCGTGCACCAGCGCCAGCCCGATCCCCGCGCCCTCGACGGAGCGCCCGCGCGCCCCCTTGACCCGATAGAACCGCTCGAAGACGTGCGGCAGGTCATCGGGCGCGATTCCAATGCCCGAATCGCGGACGACCAGCCGCACCTGCCCGTCGATCGTGCGCAGGGAAACCTGGATTTGTCCCTCCCGCGAATACTTCATTGCGTTGGAGAGCAGGTTGCTCACCACCTTTTCCCACATTTCGGGATCGACCAGGACCGGACGGGGGAGGGGAGGGCATTCGATCGACAGGCTCAAACCGGCCTGTCGCATCGGGAGCTCGAAGGCCTCGGCCAGCTCCCGGGTCAATTTCGACACGTCGGTGGGCTCCACCACCGGCTCCATCCGGCCCGCCTCGATGCGCGCGAAGTCGAGCAGTCCATTGACCAGCTTGAGCAGCCGGACGGCGTTGCGCCGCACGGCCTCCAGCACCTCGCGCGCGGCGGGCGGCAGCGAGCCGGCGTCGCCGCCGAGCAGGTCCTCGACGGGTGCGAGGAGGAGCGTGAGCGGCGTGCGGAACTCGTGGCTGATGTTGCTGTAGAAGACGCTCTTGGCCCGATCCAGCTCCGCCAGCTTCTCGGCGCGCTCCGTCGCCTCCTGGTGCGCCCACGCGCCGGCGATCCCCGAGGCCACCTGCCGCGCGACGAGGTCGAGGAACCCGAGGTACGCGTCGTCGTGAACCAGGCGCGGGCTCAACCCGACGACGAGCGCACCGGCGGCGCGCCTCGCTCCTGACGGCACGAGCGGGAGCACCATCGCCCGCCCCGGCGGGCCGCGCCGTTGGAACGCGGCGCGCAGCTCCAGCCTGTCCGCCAGCCCCTCCTCGACGACGCTCTCGCCGCTGCGCAGCACGCGGGCGATCGGCCACGCGAACCCGGCGGGCGCCGCCTCGTCGCCGAGCGGGACCCCCGCCGGGCTGGCCGGCGTGCCCGCCGGGATGAAGTTCGCGCCATGGAGCGTCGCCGCCGCGTCGTCGGCGTCGCGCAGGTACAGCAGCACGAAGCGGAGATCGAGCGGATTGTTCGCCAGCGCCGCCATCGCCCCGCGACAGACATCCTCGACGGTGCCCGCGTGCGAGGTCTGCTCGGCCAGCGCCCGCAGCGTCGCCAGGCGGCGCTCGCCCAGCACGCGGGAGGTGGTTTCGATATAGGTGTTCAGGAGACCGCGAATCGCGCCGGCGTCGTCGAGGAGGGGGCTCAAGGCGAAGGTGAAATAGGTCTCTTCGCGGAACCCGCGGCGCTCGATCGGCAGCCGCTGATCCTCGGCGCGGAAGGGCTGGCCCGTTCGCTGGATATGCTCGATCAACTGGTCCACCATCGTGCGCTCCCAGAACTCCGGGAAGTTCGTGCGCGCGGGGCGCCCCATCGCCGCCGGGTGCTTCTGGCCGAAGACCTCCCGCGCGGCGTCGTTGTAGATCTGCGTCAGGTCGGGCCCCCACTGAATCACCATCGGGAAGCGGGTGCCAAGGCACACGCTCACCGTCACCTGGAGGCTCGAGGGCCAGCCGGCGATCGGGCCGAGCGGGGTGCCGGACCAGTCGAGCGCGTGAATCAGAGCGCCGGTCTCGCCGCCGCTCGCGAAGGCGCGTTCGAGCTGGGGAAGCAGCGTATTCATTTCCGTGGAAATCGGGGTTACACGGGGCGGGCCATTTCGCGCGCAGGGCGGTCGGGTCCCGCCCGGCCGGGGCTGGCCGGGCCCGCCCACCGCCGTTGCCCCTCGCACCGAATGGACGCCCTACGCCGGCGGCCAGGTCAACTCGGAGTGCACCGAGCCGACGCCATTGACCACCAGCGCGTCGCCGACCGCGCGCGCGGCGGCGGTGCGATCGGGCACCTGGCCGCGCAGCGTGACGATGCCGTTCTCGCTCTTGACCTCGATCGGGTGGCCCTGCGTCGCCGGGTCCTGTTCCAGGCGCGCGCGCACGTCGTCGGTGATGCAGGGGTCGCAGACCGTGTGTCGGGTCTCGCAATCGTGGTTGGTCACCGTCCGGTAGAAGCAGACCGCTCCGCTGCGTGTCCTCTCGACGGCGACCTCGCCGGCCTGCTCCGCGCGGGCCGCGCCGGAACGCACCTCGTCGTATGCCTCGTCGAGCGCGCCGCCGACCTTCTCGCCGACGGTCTCGCCGGACGCGGCGGCGTTGTGCGAACAGCCTGCCCAGAGCAGCGCGAGGCAGACGGCGCCCGCGCGCGCGGCGATGCGAATCGGGTTCATGGGTCCTGCGGAGGGCACGCACCGTGCCGGGGACGCGCGCAAATCCACCAGTAGGTCCACGGCGCGGCCCCGCGTTGCTTCGGGGCGTGCGTCGTCGACTTGGCGCCGACGGTGCGCGCCGCGTGTTGTAGGCTCCGGGGCCATGGTTACGCCGGCCACCGCTCCCCTCGCCGCCGAGGCCTTCGTGCGCGTCGAGGAGGTGCACAAGAGCTACCGGCTCGGCGAGACCGAGGTGCGCGCGCTGCGTGGCCTCAGCCTCGAGCTTTCGCGCGGCGAGTTCACCGCGCTCGTCGGCGCCTCGGGCTCGGGCAAGTCGACGCTGCTCAACCTGGTGGGCTGCCTCGACGAGCCGGACCGCGGCCGCATCCTGCTCGACGGGCGCGACGTGGCCCACCTCTCCGACGAGGAGAAGAGCCGCACCCGCAACCGCAGCATCGGCTTCATCTTCCAGAGCTTCAACCTCGTGCCGGTGCTCGACGTGTTCGAGAACGTCGAGCTGCCGCTCTTGCTGCGCGACGAGCTGAGTCCGGTGGAGCGCCGCGCGCGCGTCGAGCAGGCGATCGCCGACGTCGGCCTCGGGGAGTTCGCGCGCCAGTGGCCGGACAAGCTCTCGGGAGGGCAGCGCCAGCGCGTGGCGATCGCGCGCGCGCTCGTCACGCAGCCGCTGCTGGTGCTCGCCGACGAGCCGACCGCCAACCTCGACTCCGAGACGGCGGCGCACCTGATCGACCTGATGGTCGACCTCAACCAGAAGCGCGCGGTGACCTTCCTCTTCTCCACCCACGACGAGAAGTTGATGGTCCGCGTGGCGCGCGTGGTCCGCATCCGCGACGGCGTCACCGTCGAGTCATGAGCGACGGAGCGGGGCAACGACGATGAAGCGCGGCTGGACGCTCGCGCTGCGCAACCTCCGCCGCAACCGGCGGCGCAACCTCGCCACCGCGGCGGCGATCGCGCTCGGCTACGCGGGCCTCGTCGTGCTCGGGGGCTACGCCAACCACATCGAGCGCCTGCTGCGCACCAACGCGGTCTACCTCCAGCACTCCGGCCACGTGAGCGTGTGGCTCGAGGGCGGCTTCGAGGGCGCCGGCGCCAACCCGGAGAAGCTGCAGCTCGACCCCGCGGCGCAGAAGAAGGTGCTGGACTTCGCGGCGCGCGATCCGCGCGTCGAGTTCGCGGCGCGCTACCTGCGCGGCGTCGGCCTCGCGGGCAACGGATGCACCACCATGCCGACGCGGATCCTCGGCGTGGAGCCGGCCACCCTGGCGCGCATCGTCGCCCACCCCGAGGTCCAGGCGTGGTCGCCCGAGATCTCGATGCCCGTCGCCGGGCGCTGGCTCGATCGCACGCCCGAGGTCGCCCACCCGGCCGCGCTCTCCGTCGGGCTGGCGGTGCTGCTCGAGAAGCCGCGCGTGCGCGACGAGACGCGCGGCCTGCCGCCGGCGCCACGGATCCTCGACTGCGACACGCCGCTGCAGGCCGACGAGCTGGGCCGCGACGCCGACGTGCAGCTCGCGAGTGTGACGTACGACGGCACCTTCAACGCGCTCGACACCGAGATGGTGGCCACCTTCCACGCCACCGAGTCGCTCGCCGAGGAGAGCTCGCTCCTCACCACGCTCGACACGGTGCAGACGCTCTTCGCCACCGACCGGGCGACCTGGATCGCGCTCTTCCTGCGCGACCCGCGGCAGGCCCACGCCGTCGCCGCCGACGTGGTCGCGGCGCTCGGGAAGGATGGCCTGCGCGTCGAGGCGCTGCCCTACGACGACGAGCGCGCCAATCCCTATTACGTCGGCAGCACGGCCTTCCTCGGATCGATCGTCGGCTTCATCACCGTCCTCGTCGCGCTGGTGCTCGTGCTCACCGTCGTCGGCGCGATGACGCTCACCATCCTCGAGCGCACGCGCGAGATCGGCACCTGGCGCGCGCTCGGCTTCCAGCGCGGCCACGTCGTGGCGCTGGTCGTGCGCGAGACCTTCCTGCTCGCGCTCGCCGGGCTGGCGGGCGGCCTTTCGATCGGCCTCCTCGTCGCGCTGGCGGTGAACCACGCCGGCCTGCGCTTCTCGCCGCCGGGCGTGCCGGGCTCGATCGCGCTGCTCATCCACCCGTCGCCGTGGGCCTGCGCGGCGCACGCGGCGCTGATCGTGCCGGGCGTGTGCGGCGCCGCCTGGTTCGTCGTGCGCGGGCAGCTCAGGCGTGGGCTGGTCGACCTCCTCACGTCGCAGTCGGGGTGACGGGATGCTCCCGCGCGCCAACACCGCCCGCCTGATCGTCCGCGTCGCCTGGCGCAACGTGCGGCGCAACTGGCGCCACAGCCTCGCCGCGCTCGGGACGATGGCGGTGGGCTTCGTCGCCCTCGCGCTCTTCCAGGGCTACCTCGACGAGATGCTGCGCACGCAGCTCGACCTCGTCTACTCGCGCAACATGATCGGCGAGGTGATGGTGCGGAAGCCGGGCGCCGGCACGCGCGCCGGCCGCGCCGAGCGGTGGAAGTACCAGCTCGACGAGGCGGACCAGCAGTTCCTCGAGGCGTGGATCGCCGCGCACCCCGCCGACGTGAAGACGCGCGTGCGGACGCTGCTCTTCTCCGGCATGGCGCACGCGGGGAGCAGCACCGCCGAGTTCTTCGCCTGGGGGCACGACATCCCCGAGGCGCGCGTCCTGCGACGGGGCTGGGTGTGGAACGCGTGGGCCGGCCACCCGCTGCGCGAGGACGAGCCAAGCGGCGCGCTGCTCGGGCTCACCCTCGCCACGCGGCTCGGCTGCGTTCGCACCACCGACGAGCCGGTGATGGATCCGGCGACCGGGCGGCCGCGCCCCGTCGAGCGCCCGTTCCGGTGCCGGGAGAAGAACGTGATGCTGACCGCCGACAGCGGCCACGGGCGGGTCAACGCGCTCGAGGCGGAGGTGGTCGGGTTCTCGAGCGCCGGCGTGCGCGACTACGACGAGCGGATGGTCTGGCTGCCGCTCGCCTTCACGCAGGACCTGGCCGCGACGCACAACGTGTCGCACTACATGATCGCGCTGCACCACCCCGCCGACGGTGCGCGCGTCCGCGCGGAGCTGAGCGCGGCGGCGCGGCAGGCCGGGCGGCAGCTCGAGGTGGTGGACTGGAAGGACACCGAGGGGGCGGACCTGCTGCGGCGCGGGATGGAGCTGCTCGCCGTGTACCGCCGCCTCGTGGTGCTGGTGATCCTGGTGATCGCCGGCGCGGCGGTGCTGACCTCGATGATGAAGACGGTCCACGAGCGCACGCGCGAGGTCGGCACGATGCGCAGCCTCGGCTACCGCGGGCGCCACCTCTTGTCGATGTTCGCCGTCGAGGCGGTGCTGCTCGCGCTCCACGCCGGCGCCGCCGGGCTGGCCGTCACGACGGTGGCGACGGCGCTGCTCAACGCCGCGAACATCACCTACAAGGCGGGGCTGATGGCCGAGTCGATCCCGCTCCGGATCGGCTACTCGCCGGGCGCCTGGGCGCTCGGCTTCCTCTACCTGTCCCTCGTCGCGGTGACCGCCGCGCTCGTCGCCGCGCGGAGGGTGGCCCGCATGCGGATCGCCGGCGCGCTCTCCGAATCCTGATCGTCTTCCACCTTCGACGGCGACAAGTGGCTCGACCTCGTCCTGGCGCGCAGCGATGATCCTCTCTCCGACCCGCCGGGCGGTCCGTCGCTGCTGCTGTGGGGGATGGCCGGGCCGGGGGGCATCCCACAGCCGCGCTACCAGGCCGACCCGTGGTTCTCGACGGTGCTCGCGGGCGTGCACGCGCACGGCGTGGCGGTCGCGGAGACCCGATCGGCGCCACCGTCGTGACGACGCTGCTCTCGGGGCGAAAGGTCGCCATGTTCCGGGAGGCCGGCGGCAACCTCGGCTCGCAGACCGACGCGGTGCTCACCGTCGGCCTCGGCTGACCGTCAGAAGCCCGCGAGGTGCGCCGCGGCGCGGCCGGGCTCGCGCGCGAGCACCCAGTCTCTTCGGAGGAGGCCAGCCGCCCGCCGCGCCCCCGCCGTGTGCGCGAATCGAGGGCTACTCGCTGCACGCGGCGGTCGCGATCCCCGAAAATGACGTCGGGGAGGCGGCGGGAGCAGGATCACCGGCGAGCGACGGATGACCGACGGCACGGAGGTGCACATCAATTCCCCTCCGCGCGGGCGCCGTGTATCGTATTGCCGCGATGAGCGAGCCTGAACGATTCGCCCGAGACGTGGCAGAGAACATCAAGGCCCTCGAGGCTGACGGCGACTTGCAAGCGCTGTCGCGCTTCTGGGTCCGGGCCACGTCGCCTTACAAGTACACATACAACTTCACGTGGATGGGGCGGCCGATCATCCAGCTCCCGCAAGACATCCTCGCGATGCAGGAGCTCATCTTCCGCATCCGGCCGGAGCTCATCATCGAGACCGGTATCGCCCACGGCGGCTCGCTCGTCTTCCACGCGTCCATGCTCGAGCTCCTCGGCGGCGCCGGCACGGTGCTCGGCATCGACATCGACATCCGTGCGCACAATCGCGTCGAGATCGAGAAGCACCCGATGGCGCACCGCATCCGCATGCTCCAAGGATCGTCGATCGATCCCGAGATCGTGCGCGCCGTCGAGAGCGCCGCGGCGGGGCGCGCGAACGTGCTCGTCGCGCTCGACTCGAACCACACGCACGACCACGTCCTCGCCGAGCTTCGCGCCTATTCGCCGCTCGTTCGCGCGGGCAGCTACCTCGTCGTGTTCGACACGCTCGTCGAGGACATGCCGGAAGGGTTCTTTCCGGACCGCCCATGGGGCAAGGGCAACAGCCCCAAGACGGCGGTTCATGCCTTTCTCCGGGAGAACGATCGCTTCGAGATCGATCGCGACCTCCAGTCGAAGCTGCTCCTGACGGTGGCCCCCGACGGTTACCTGCGCTGTATCAAGGATTGAGAGAAGGTGCCGTCGTCGATGAAGCGCATCCTGGTCGCCGGCATCGGCGGCGCGTCGCTCGGGACGGAGATCGCAAAGTGCCTCGCCCGCGTCCCGGGCCGCTACACCGCTCTCGGCTGTGACATCTCGCCGCGCGCGTATGGCCATTACGGGGATCTCTTTGCCGAGAGCTTCCTCGTCGACCGCGCGCACTACGTCGAATCCGTCCTCGGCGTCTGCCGCCGCGCCGGCGTCGATTGCATCATCCCGGGCGGCGAGGAGCCGATGGTGCTCCTCGCCCGGGCATCGGCGGAGCTTGCCCAAAACGGGGTCGCGCTGGCCGCAAACGACTCGCGGCTGATGGCGCGCTTCTCCGACAAGCAACAGACCTTCGAGACATTGGAGGCGCTCGGCTTCCCCATTCCGCGGAGCGTCACGCTCGCCACGCCCAAAGAGGCCCCGCTCCTCGACGGCATGACCTTTCCGTGCGTCGTCAAGCCCGCGACCGGGTCGGGCGGTAGCAGCTTCGTGTTCCTGGCGGAGGATCGCGACGAGGCGATGGTCTATGTGAGCTATGTCTGCCGCAGCGGCCGCAAGGCGCTCATTCAGGAGTACCTACCGGAGACGGAGGGCGAGTTCACGATCGGCGTCTTGAGCCTTCCGGGCGGGAGGACCGTCGGTGCCATCGCGCTGCGGCGCCTCTTCGATTGCAAGCTGTCGACCCTCCTCAAGGTGCCGACCGGGATCATCTCGAGCGGCTACAGCCAGGGATTGATCGACGAGTTCCCCGCGCTGTGCGCCGACGCCGTGCGCATCGCGACCGCGATTGGAAGCGTCGGTCCCATCAACGTCCAGGGCCGCGTCGTCGGCGGCAAGCTGATTCCCTTCGAGATCAATCCGCGCTTCTCCGCATCCACCTATCTGCGCGCGCTGGCCGGATTCAACGAGGTCGACCTCTATCTTCGGGCGGTGCTCGACGGGGAGGAGGTCACGCGGCCGGAGATCCGTCCCGGCTATTACCTGCGGAGCTTGACCGAGACGTTCGTCGAGCCGCGCGCGCTCAAGCAATGATTCGCTGGATTACGGAGACCCTCGGAACGTGCGGCGGAGATCGCGACTCCGTCCCCGCGGGCGCCGTGTCCGTCGACGTGCGGGATCTGGTTGACAAGGGCGGCAACGCGGCGGCCGCGGTGCGCGAGCGGATCGACCGCGCCGTCGACGCGCTCCGTGCGAAGAAGACGGTCGTCGTCCACTGCGATTATGGGATCTCCCGCAGCAACAGCGTGGCGGCGGGGGCGCTCGCGCTGTTTGAAGGAATCTCCTTCTCGGATGCCGTGAGGCGGGTCGTCGCGGCAACCGGCGAGACGTCAATCAAGATCGACGTGCTCGCGACGGTGCGACAGGCAATCGCGCCCAACCCCGCGGGCGGACCGCCAGCGGGGCGCCGGATCCTCGTCACGGGCGGCTCGGGGTTCGTCGGGGCAGCGCTCCTCCCCCTGCTGCCGGGGCTCGTCGTGGCCCCGGCGAGCCGCGAGATCGACTTGCTGCGCGACGTCGTGTTGCTCGATCTGGTCGCGCGCGAGCATGCAGTCGATACGGTCATTCACCTCGCCACCCCGCGGATCTACACCACCAATGATTCGCTCGGCGTGGCGCTGACACACCTCAAGAACGTTCTCGACGTGTGTCGGGCGAACGACGCGACCCTCGTTTACGTGAGCAGCTGGGAGATCTACTCCGGTTATCGGTCTTCCGCGCTCATCGCCGACGAGTCATTGCCGGCGCTTCCCGGCGGAACCTATGGGCAGACCAAGCTCCTCTGCGAGACGCTGATCGAGCAGCACCGGCGCCGCTACGGGCTGCGGTGCCTGCTGCTGCGATCGAGCCCCGTCTATGGTGCGGCGAGCGATCGCCCGCGCTTCATCCGCAACTTCCTCGCGAAGGCGCGACGCGGCGAAGCGATCGTGACCCATCGCTACCGCAATGGCCCGCCCGCGCTCGACCTCCTGCACGTCGACGACCTGCGGCGCGCGGTCGGCGTCGCCGTCGAGCGGCGCATCGAGGGCGTGCTTCACGTCGGGACCGGCCGCTTGACCTCGACGGCGGAGGTCGCCTCGATCGTGTGTCGCGCCGTCGGCTCGACGAGCACGATCGGCGTCGCAAAGATCGATGAGGAGGTCGGCAATATCGCGATGGACGCGGGGCGCGCGCACCGGCTGCTCGATTGGCGACCCGCGATCTCAGTGGAAGATGGTCTCGCCGAGCTGATTGCCCGCAGCGCCGGCGACGCGCCCGGACGAACGACCGATTGAGGAGAGCGAATGGCGAACGAGACGCCCGAGGCATTTTCGATGTCGGATCTTCAGAACCAGACGCAGAACGATCGAGCGTTCGCGCAGGAGATGCCGGGCTACTTCGAGCGCAGCCTCGGTACCACGATGGACAAGCTGCGCCACTTTGCGAAGTACGTTCCGCGCCAGGCATTGAGCTTGTTCCTGGCCAAGGACGAATTGTTCCGCAAGGTGGTCGGCGTTCACGGGCATATCGTCGAGTGCGGCGTCTTCCTGGGCGGCGGCTTGATGACGTGGGCGCAATCGAGCGCGATCCACGAACCGTACAACCACGTGCGGCGCGTCGTCGGCTTCGATACGTTTGCCGGCTTTCCCCATCTTGCCGAGGAAGATCAGGCAAGCCGCGCGAGGGAGCGCCTGCCGTACGTGACGGAGGGCGGCCTCGCGACCGGAGCGGAGGGCGATCTGTGCGAGTGCATCCGGCTCCATGATCTCAATCGCCCGATCGGGCACATCGAGCGTGTCGAACTCGTCGTGGGCGATGCGGTCCAGACGATCCCCAGCTACGTCGCCGCCAACCAGCATGTCGTGGTTGCGTTGCTGTATCTCGACTTCGACCTCTACGAACCGACGAAGATTGCGCTGGAGACATTCCTGCCGCGGATGCCCAAAGGCGCCATCATCGCATTCGATGAACTCGCGCAGAAGGCGTGGCCGGGGGAGACGCGGGCGGTGCTCGACACCGTCGGTATCCGCAGCCTCCGCATCGAGCGGTTTCCGTTCGTGCCGCAATTGTCGTACGCCGTTCTCGAATAGGACGGCACCTCGGCCGCGCATGTCCGCCGGCCTCCCCCACCCGGCAGCGCGCGTCGCACCACCCTCACCATCTCGGTCGACGGCCACGCGCTCTCCCCGCGGCCGATGCTCCTGTTGACCGTCAGGCGCGCAGCGCGAGGAGCAGGTCCACCAGCTCGGCGAACCCGTGCCCTCCCGCGGCGCGGGTCACGAACGCCGGCGGCGGCGCCAGCTGCCCGACGAACCGCTCCACGTTGGCCACCCCGACGGACAGCGGGAAGAAGGAGAAGCCCGCCTGGTCGTTCGGCGAGTCGCCGACGAAGAGGTAGCGCGCGCGCAGCGACGCCTCCTCCTCGCTCCACTGCTCCCGCGCGAACCGCGCGATCATCGCCGCCTTGTCGTGGTCGCCGAAGAAGGCGTGGGCGTGCACCGTCGAGACGAGGGAGCGCGCGCCGTGGGCGTGGATCGCCTCGAGCAGCGCGGCCACCTCCGCCGTCGCGAGGCGCCGGCGCTCGCCGACGTCGAAGGCGAGGTCCACGCGGCGCAGCGGCTGGTCGTCGGCGAGGCGCGCGAAGGGCAGGCGCGCGCGCACGTCGTCGGCGAGGGCCACGAGGCGGCGCTGCTGGTCGGCGCGCACCTCCTCGGGATCCCAGAAGCGGCGCTCGCCGTCGCGCAGCACCACCACGCCGCCGTTCTCGGCGATCACCGCCGCGACGGGCCACAGCGCCGCCAGCACCTCCGCCCAGCCGCCCGGCCGCCCGGTCACCGCCACCACGCGCAGCCCGGCGTCTGCTGCATCGCACAACGCGCGGTAGGCCGCCGGGACGAGGCGCCCGTCGAGGGTGAGCGTGTCGTCGATGTCGGTGAAGAGGCCGCGCAGCGCGCGCGCCCGATCGCGATCGAAGGTGGCGAGCGGCCTCACGGTCACGCCGCGTCGAGGGCGTGGCGCAGCGGGGAGGGCGCGAGCGCGGCGTCGGCCGACCGGTTCCGCTCGCACTCCGCGGCCCACATGTAGAACAGCGTCGAGTAGGCGATCTTGAGCCAGCCCGACACCGCCCAGAAGGCGTTGACGAAGGTGAAGAAGAAGAACAGCCCGAGCGCCGGGTGCACGTGCGAAAAGAGGCGGAAGCTCGTCCAGGCGAGGAAGAAGGCGACCGCGCCGACGAGGTACGAGGTGAGCGACAGCGCCACGACGCCCGCGCCGACGCCGGTCGGGTCCTGCGCCATCAAGTCCTTCGACCGCTTCAACGCGGCGCCGAACGAGACGCCTTCGAGGACGAGCGCGGGCATGATCACGTAGGTCGCGGTGGACCAGACGCGGCGCAGGACATCGAGGAGGATGCGGGCGACGGCGTCGCGGCGCTCCCGCGCCCATGTGCTGGCCACGTCGAGCGGCGCGCTCACCGCGGCGAACATGAGGATGCCGGGCAGCGCGCGCCGGACCCGCGGCAGCGCGGCGGCGGCGGAGGCGCGCCCGGTGGTGACCTGCTCGTAGATCAGCGACGCGGTGAGGCTGTTGCACGCGTAGTCGATGAAGTAGAGGGCGAGCGTGCCGACGGAGAGCAGCGCCCAGGTGGCGCCCGCCGAGCGGACCAGGAGGTCGATCCCGCACAGCACGATCGACAGCGCGGTGGTGATCGCGAGGTCCCACGCGAGCGGCGTGAGGAGCACCCGGTGCCGCTTGGCCAGCGCGAACATCTGCGCGTAGAAGTCGAGCGCGCGGCCGATGCTGCCGAGCGGGCCCTTCCTCGCCGGCGGCACGTAGGGATCGCCGCCCCACCCGGGCTGCGGCGGCTCGCCGAAGGGCACCGCGGCCGACGCGCCCCACGGCTGAGCGACGGGCGGCGACGGCGCGGCCGGCGGGGAGGGAGCGACGGCCGGCGCCGGCAGCGGGCTCGCGCCCCACTGCACGCCGGGCGGCATCGGGTCGAAGTAGTGCTGCACCGTCTCGAAGGCGGGGTCGGTCCAGGCGGGGGCGCCTTGCTGCGACGCAGCGACCGGCGGCGCCGGGAGCGGCTCCACCGACGGCGCGGCCGGCGGCAGGGGCATGAGGGAGTCGGCCGCCGGCGCCGACAGGGAGGCCCACGAGGGCGCGGCATGCGAGGGCGGCCCCTCCATCATCGTCGGCGCATGCTGCAGGGCAATGTGGTCATGCTGCGGCGCAGGAGCCGCTTGCTGCGTCGCACCGCCGGACTGCTGCATCGCAGCGGGGTGCGGCCGGACCGGCGCCATGCCGCCCATGCCCATCACCGTGCCGGCGCGCGGCCGAGCCGCCACCGTCTGCCCGGTGCCGCCGGGCTGACTCGCCTTCGCCTGAGCCGCCGCCTTCTGCTTCGCGAGCAGCTCGCGCACCACCGGGGGCGCCTCGGACTCCATCATCGTGCGCGCCTCGGTGACGGGCGGCGGGGCGCTCGCCGTGGCGCGGAAGAACAGCGTCGCCACGCCGACCTCGATGCGGTCGCCCTCGTTCACCTGCTCCCAGGCGTCGACGCGGCGTCCGTTCAGGAGCGTGCCGCCGCGGCTGCCAAGGTCCTCGAGCCAGGTGACGCCGGCCTCGTCGGTGAACAGCCGCGCGTGCTGGCCCGAGACGCCGCCGGCGGCGAGCCGCAGCGTGCACGAGGGGTGGCTGCCGATCACCACCTCGGCGAGGGACAGCGCGAACGGAGCCTGGCTTCCGTCGGCGAACTCGAGGACCGGGGCGCTCATCGCCCGGCAGTGTAGGGGATGGGCGACCGGCGAAACAAGCGCGGGCCCGTCGGTGCGGGCGGTTGCCGTTCCGTTCGCTCGCGCTCGGGGGGCGGCGCGAGGCGGGCGCGGTCAGTACATCTGGCCGACGCGGGCGTCGGGCGGCACGTCGATCGCCACCCGCGGCGCGTCGCACCACAGACCCTCGAGGTCGTAGAAGCCGCGCATCGGGTGGTAGAAGACGTGGACGACGATGTCCCCGAAGTCGATCAGCGACCACTGCCCGCCGGCGCTGCCCTCGACGCCGATCGGGCGTCGCCGCTCCTTGGCCATCGACTCGACGACCGCGTCGGTGATGGTCTGCACGTGGCGGTCGCTCGATCCGGAGACGAGCAGGATGTAGTCCGTGTAGCTGGCCTGGCCGGTGACGTCGAGGAGCACCGGCTCGAGTGCCTTCTTCGAGAGCGCCGCGTCGAGCGCGACGAGTGCCTGAGTATGAGAGGTCAAGTGGGTGGCTGGTCCTTTCGCTGGTCCTTCACGCCCGAACCTGTCCGTCGCCCATGACGACGAAGCGCGTGGTGGTGAGCTCCTCGACGCCCATCGGGCCGTAGGCGTGGAGGCGCGAGGTGCTGATTCCGATCTCGGCGCCGAGTCCCAGCTCGCCGCCGTCGGCGAAGCGCGTGGAGGCGTTGACCATCACCGTCGAGGACTCCACCTCGGCGAGGAAGCGCCGGGCCGCCTGCTGGTCGCGCGTGATGATCGCCTCGGTGTGCGACGAGCCGTAACGTTCGATGTGCGCCGCCGCGGCGCCCACGCCATCGACGATCGCCACCGCGCACTTGAGGGCGAGGTACTCGGTGGCGAAGTCCTCCTCGGTGGCCGGCACGAGGCTGGGCAGGATCGCGCGGGCCCGCTCGTCGCCGCGCAGCTCGACGTTGGCGAGGCGGTCGGCCAGGGCGGGGAGGAAGGTGCGGGCAATCGGTTCGTCGATCAGGATCGTCTCTACCGCGTTGCACACGCCGGGGCGCTGCACCTTCGAATTGTAGCAGATGTCGAGCGCCATCTTCGGATCGGCGGTCCGCTCCACGAAGATGTGGCAGTTGCCCTTGTAGTGCTGGAGCACCGGGATGCGCGAGTTGCGCGTGACGAAGTCGAGCAGCGCTTCGCCGCCCCGCGGGATCACGAGGTCGATCTCCTTGCTGCATTGCAGCAGGTCGACCATCGCCTCCCGCGCGGTCGTCGGCACGAGCTGCAGCGCCTCGGGGGGCAGGCCCTCGGCGGCGAGGCCCGCCGACAGCGCGGAGGCGATGGCGCGGTTGGAGCGGAACGCTTCGGAGCCGCCGCGGAGGATCACCGCGTTGCCCGCCTTCAGGCAGAGCGCCGCCGCGTCGGAGGTGACGTTGGGGCGCGACTCGTAGATGAGCGCGATGACGCCGAGGGGGATGCGCTGCCGCGAGACCTTGAGGCCGTTGGGGCGCGTCCACTCCTTCACCGTGGCGCCGATCGGATCGGGCAGCGCCGCCACGTCGCGCACCGCGCGCACCATCCCGAGCAGCCGCTTCTCGTCGAGGAGGAGCCGCTCGAGCATCGGGCCCTCGACGCCCGCCTCGCGCGCGTCCTCCACGTCGGCCCGGTTGGCGAGCAGGATCGCGTCCTCGTGCGCGGCGAGCGAGTCGGCCATCCGGTTCAGCGCAGCCGCACGCCGCTCGGCGCCGGCCCGGGCGACCGCGCGCGAGGCCACCCGGGCCGCACGCGCGATCTCGATCATCTGCTCCCGGTGCTCGTTCATCGGGTCACCTCCATCCTGGTTGCGCGCCGTCGATCACGACGGCCGACGTCTACTAAAGTAGTACCAGGTCGTCGCGGTGGACCACCTCGTCGCCGTATGAAGATCGCATGCCGAGCTGGTCGCGGATCTCGTCGCTGCGGTGGCCGCGGATCTGCTCGATTTCGTGCGACGAGTACGCGGAGAGGCCGCGCGCGAATTCGCCGCCGCCCGCCTCGAGGATCGCCACCGCCTCGCCCGCCTCGAAGCTCCCCTCGACCGCCGCCACGCCCGAGGGCAGCAGCGACTTGCCGCCCTCGACGAGCGCCCGCCGCGCCCCCGCGTCGACGACCAGGCGCCCGGCGGGTTTGAGCGCGTAGGCGATCCAGTGCTTGCGGCTCTGGAGGCGCGACAGCGATGGCCAGAAGACCGTCCCCTCGGGCGCGCCGTCGACCAGCGGCACGACCGGCCGCGCGCGCCGGCCCGACGCGACGATCGTCGGCACGCCGAAGCGCCCGGCAATCTTCGCCGCCTGGACCTTGCTCGCCATGCCGCCGGTTCCGACGCCGGACGTGGTCCCGCCGGCGACGGGGACGGCCTCGCGGTCGATGTCGCGCACCTCGGGGATGAGATGCCCACCGGCGGCCGGATCGGCATCGTAAAGCCCGTCGACGTCGGTGAGGATCACCAGGAGGTCCGCCTCGACGAGCGAGCAGACCAGCGCGGCGAGGCGGTCGTTGTCGCCGAACTTGATCTCGTCCACGGAGACGGTGTCGTTCTCGTTGATCACCGGCACCGCGCCGAGGTCGAGCAGCGCGAGCAGCGTGTGGCGCGCGTTGAGGTAGCGGCCGCGCGAGCGCACGTCGTCGTGGGTGAGCAGCACCTGCGCGGCGGTGAGGCCGTGGGCGGAAAAGGCGCGCCGCCACTCGTCGACGAGGCGGCCCTGGCCGACGGCGGCGGCGGCCTGCAGCCGCGGCAGGTCGCGCGGCCGCTCGGGAAGCTCGAGGTCGCGCACCCCGAAGGCGATCGCGCCCGACGAGACGACCACGCACTGCACGCCGCGCTCGCGGAGGGCGCGCACGTCGGCGGCGACCGCGCCGGTCATCCCGCGATGTCCAGCGACGAGGCGGCTGCCGATCTTCACCACCACCCGGCGAACGCCCCGCAGGGCCGCGCGCGGCTCCGCGTCGCTCACGGCTCCCTCGTCCACCGCGCGTCGAAGGCGATCGCCAGCTCCTCGCCCCACAGGCGCACCGGCGCGGCGAGCGCCTCGGCGGCGGCCTGCGCCCGGCTGGCCCGCGCGGCCCTCGCCTCGTCGGGAGCGAGCGCCTTCGCCGGCGGGCGCGACGATGCCTCCCCGGGCGGTCCGATCCTCCGCTGCACCGTCTCGAGCAGCGCCCGCGGCGTGGCGACGATCATGCCGCCCGAGGCGCGCAGCGCCCGCCGCACGAGGCCGCGTCGCGCCGCGGAGACGGACGAGGCCATCGCCGCGCGCAGCTCTCGAGCCCGCGGAAGATCGACCCCCAGCCCGACGTGGTGGCGGGCGCAGTAGTGGTCGAACAGCGTGGCCCACGCGAAGGTCACGGCGAACTCGTCGGCCCGCCGCGCCAGCCGCAGCGCCGCCGCCGCCCGCCGCCACGCGCGCCGCCACACCGCCGCCGCGAGCGAGGCATCGACCGCCGCCCGCATCAGGTCGCCGCCCAC
>JAJXSP010000043.1:0-10610 GCA_021784515.1 Myxococcales bacterium
GCCACGCGATCGCGCTCGGCGACCAGCCCGCGTCCGTCGGCGAACGGCACCTCGACGTGGCGCGGGCCGTCGATCGCGAGCAGCCCCGAGGCGTGCGAGAGCGAGAGCCAGCGTAAAAGGTGGACCACGCTCGCCGGCTTGGGCAGGTGGCGCACGCGCGCGTCGTGCGCCAGCGGCAGCGCGCGCAGGCCGTCGAGGTTGGTCGGGTTCTCCAGCGTCCCCGAGAAGGGGATGGTGGGCAGCGTGAAGGCGGGCGTCAGGCGCCGCTCCGTTCCCGTCTGCCCAGCCGGCGATTGCGCCGGCATCGCTCCGGCGGGAGCGCCCCGCGCCGCCGCGGCCAACTCGACGAGCTGGCGATCGTCGGGCGGCATCGTCGGGCGGCGCCGGACGGCGGCGGCGGCCTTCACGGCCGCGGTGTGCGCCGGCGTCCAGTCGAACGCGCGGACCAGGATGCTGGCCGAGGCCGACATCACCTCGCCGTGGAGCGCGAGCCGGTTCCCGTCGGGCAGCTCGAGCGTGAATGCGAAAGTCGTGAACGGCGGCGGGTAGCTTGGCCCGGGCGCACCGCGGACGACTCCATGGACGAGGTACGAATCGACGTCGCTCCGCAGGTCGACCACGTCCTCGTACCAGAACCGGTTCGCCTGAAACCTCGCGCCCGCGCTGCCCGCCATGTCCGTGCTCCTCGCCCCGCCCACTCCGACGACCACTGCAGGAGAGCGCGTCCGCGCACGAAAATCAACCGGTCGCCGGTCGCCACCGCTGCTCCGCGCGACCGCCCCGCGCCGGAGAGCGGCAGGTCGCACCGACGGAAAAGCGGGGACGTAAAGAAGAGACGGCATTGACGGAGGGCGGACCGAGGCCATCTGGATCCCGGTTGGCCATCCCGGTTGACGTGTGGCCGTCGGGGGCCATGTGACAAATGGAGGGCCTCGATGCGGGGACCGGGACGGCGACCGGCGGCGATGGCCGTGGCTGGGGGGTGGTGGGGTCTGGCGTGCGCGCTGGTCGGCATGGTCGTCGGGGGAGCCGCCGGGTCCCGCGCCGCCCTCAGCACGCCGCTGCTTCGTCCCGAGCCGCTGCCGATCGCCGTCGCCGTCGCCCTCCTCGCGATCGGTGCGCTCCTGCTCCTTTGGCGCCTCCGGCGGCTCCGCGCGCTCGCCGAGAACGCCGAGCGGATCGCCGACGGCGAGTCGCCGCACGCGGACGAAGGGAGCCGCGGAGCGCTCGGCCGCCTTGGCCGCGCGCTGAACGCGATCGTGGCGCGCCGCCGCCGCATCGAAGGCGACCTGCGTCGCGTCACCGTCGCGCACGATGCGCTCGTGGACGCAGCGCGCGTCGGCATCGTCAGCATCGATCTCGAGGGCAACGTGTTGACCTGGAACCCGGCGGCCGAGCGCCTCTTCGGCTGGCTGCGCCAGGATGTGGTCGGACATCCGCTGCCGATCGTTCCCCCGGAGCGGCAAGGCGAGTTCGCGGATCTCCAGCGCTCCTGGGATCGGGGCGAGGCGCGGGTCCTCGAGACGCTGCGGCGGCGCAAGGACGGCTCGCTGGTGGACGTGCGTGTTTCGGCCGCGCCCCTCTACGTCGACGGCGCGTTCTTCGGCGGGATGGCGGTGTTCGAGGACATCACCGAGCGCCGGCGCGCCGAGGAGGAGCGCGGCCGCCGTGTCGCCGCGGAGGCGGCGCGCGTCGAGGCCGAGAAGTCCGCCCGCCGGATGCGCCGGATCCAGGCGATCACCGAGGCCGCCATCGCCGGTCTGCCCCCCGAGGAGGTGCTCGGCCGCGTGCTGCTCGAGGTGCGCGACGCCGTCGGCGGCGACGTCGCGCTCGCCATGCTGATGGACGAGGATGGCCGCACGCTGGTCACCCGGGCGAGCACCGGTCTGCCCGACGAGGGCGCGCCGATCTGCACCCCGATCGACGCCGGGCTAGCCGGCTGCGTGACGTCGTCCGAGGGGCCGACCGCCCTCGACGAACTGCCGGCCAACGACGCGGCGTGGGAGCCGCTGCGCGCCGCCGGCGTTCGCGCCCTTTTGTGCGCACCGCTGCGCGTCCGGGGCGACCTGCGCGGGATCCTCCTGGTGGGCGCGCTCGGTCCCCGCCGCTTCGCCGCCGACGACCTCGCGGTGCTGCGCATCGTCGCCGAGCGCGTCGCGCTCGTCCTCGAGCACACGCGCCTCTCCCACTCCGAGCGCCGGATGAAGGCGATGCTCGAGGTGATGGCCGAAGCGGGCGTGACGCTCGCCGCCCTTCAGGCGTCGCCGCTCGATCTCGGGCAGACCCTGCAGACGATCGCCGAGCAGGCGCGCAACGTCGTGGGCGCGGACTACGCAGCCCTCGGCCTCGGCACCGATCCGACGCGCTCGTTCGACCCCTGGGTGCAGAGCGGCGTGGCGCCCGAAGTGCGCGCGGCGATCGGCCGACCGCCGCGACCGATCGGCCTGCTCGGCCTCGTCGTGCGGACCGGGCGGCCCGAGCGGACGCCCGACACGATCCACCACCCGGCCTACCTCGGCCTCCCGCCGCACCACCCGCCGATGGGGCCGTTCCTCGGCATTCCGATTCCGGACCACGGGATCACCGCGGGCCACCTCTATCTCGCGCGCAAGCCGGGCGCCGCCCCCTTCTCAGAGGACGAGCAGCGCGTGATCGAGCTGTTCGCCGCGTACGCCGGCGCCGCCTACGAAAACCGTCGACTCTATCGCGCGCTGCTGCGCGAGCGTTCGCGCCTCGGCCTGCTCGCCGATGCGAGCGCCTCGCTCGCGGGCTCGCTCGATCCCGACGAGACCCTGGCGCGCGTGGCCCACGCGGCGGTGCCGGCGCTGAGCGACGCGTGCGTGGTGGGGATCGTCGACGAGCACAGCCACGTGGCCCTGGTCACCGCCGCCTGCTCCGACCCCGCGCTCGAGCCGCTCCTCGCCAGTCTCGTCGACGGCTACCGCCGCACCCGCACCCTGCCGCGCTACGCCGGCGAGGTGTTCCGCACCGGTCGCACGATCCACCTCCGCGAGACGCCCGACGAAATCATCGACGAGCTGCTCGGCCGCGAGGGCCCGTTCGCGGCGCTCCGCCCGCTCTACCGCGGCGCCCGGATCCTGGTCCCGCTGGCCGCGCGCGGGCGCACCATCGGCGTCGCCGCCTTCCTCTCGCGGCAGGTCGGTCGCTTCGACAGCGACGACGTGGCGCTCGCCGAGGACATCGGCCGCCGGGCCGCGCTCTCGATGGAGAACGCCAACCTCTATCGCGAGGCGCGGCGCGCGGTGCGGGCGCGCGAGGAGATCCTCGCCGTGGTGTCGCACGATCTCAAGAACCCCCTCACCACCGTCCTCATGATGTGCGACGTGCTGCACCGCTACCTGCCGCCCGACCGCCCCGACCTGCGCGACAAGGTCGAGAAGGTGCGGCACGCCGCCACGCGCATGAAGCACCTCATCGGCGATCTCCTCGACGCCGCGAAGATCGAGGCGGGCGGGCTGTCCGTCGAGCGCCGGGCCGAGGACGCCACCGCGCTGGTGGAGGAGACGGTGGAGCAGCTGGGGCCGCTGGCCGCGGCCCGGGATCAGCGGCTCGAGGCGCGCCTGCCGTCGTGGCTGCCCCCGGTGCTCTGCGACCGCGAGCGCGTCCTCCAGGTCCTCTCCAACCTCGTCGGCAACGCGATCAAGTTCAGCCCCGAGGGCGGCGCCATCCTGCTCGTCGTCGAGGCCGCGCCCGGCGCCGTGCGCATCGCGGTGATCGACCAGGGCCCGGGGATCCCCGGCCCGGCCCTGAAGCGAATCTTCGACCGCTACTACCAGCTCGGCCGCGAGGCGGGGAAGGGCGCCGGCCTGGGGCTGTTCATCGCCAAGGGGATCGTCGAGGCGCACGGCGGGCGTCTCGAAGTGGAGAGCGAAGTGGGCCGCGGCAGCCGGTTCTGGTTCACGCTCCCGGCGGCCGAAGGCGCCGACGCGCGCCCCACGTCGTAGTCACCGCTTCGGCGCGTCGCGGCAGCAGCGGAATCCGACGTCCGGAGTCTGCACCGTCGGGCGAACCCGATAATCGTCGGAGTCGCAGGCGCTGTCGATCACCGTCATGTTGTAGGTGCCGCCGCGGATCTCGGCGAACCCCGAACGGTCCTCTTCACTCGCCGCCACCCATTCGCCGACGTTGTTGGCCAGATCGAACACGCCCCAGGGAGTGACGCAGCGTGGCGCGCTCCCCGTCGGTGCCGCGCCCTTCTTCCCGTTGTCGGAGGCGTCCCAGTCAATGCAGCGCCGGGGCTCGAATGCCGGGCCATAGGGATATTGCCATTTGGCCGGGCCACGACAGGCCGAGACCCATTCGGCCTCGGTGCAGAGGCGCTTCTTCGCATTGCGACAGGCCCGCTCGGCCTGGGCGCGGGTGACGCGCGCGAGGGGAGGGCGGCCGGGCGCCGACTGCGCGACGACGGTCGTCTTGCGTCCGTCGGGCGAGCCGAGGGCGCCGCCGGGGGCGGCCGAGGCCTCCCACTTGTCGATGCAGCCGCCGATCGGGATGGGGGCCATGTCGTCGGGGCACTTCGTGGCGTCGGGCGGGATCGCCAGCGAGACGGGGGGCGCGAGGTCCGGGGGGACGGGCGCCGTGGAGAGATCGCGCGGGGTCGGAGGGGGCGGCGACGGCGGGGGCGGTGCGCCCTCGCGGTGACAGGCGCCGAGGAGGAGCACGAGGGGCAACAGCGGTCGCGGGGCCATGGCGCCGCGGAGGATAGCAGCGAACGGCGGCAACCAAGGAGGACGACGATCGGCAATGGCAAGGCGGTTCACCGCGCAACGACCTCGTTTCGAGGCGCCGGCAGCGACGCCTCCCGGTGGGCGAGGCCGCGCTACTTGCGGCCGACCCCCGAACCCGATAGCGTGGCGTCGAGCGTGCCGGGCTCGCCCGGCATCTAAGGAGGCCGGATGTCCCCCACGCGATTCGCCGCCGTCCTCGCCTGCGCTGCCGCCGCCGGGTTTCCCGCGGTCGCAGGCGCCCAGAAAATAGGCTACCAGCTCGATCGCTACGAGCCGACCACAGCCGGCGACCCCTTCCTCGCCGTCGAGCACCCCTGGTACTCGTCGGTGCGTCGCGCCGCCGCCGGGCTGACCCTCGACTACGCCAACGACCTCCTGGTCCGAGGCACCTACGACGCGAGCGGCAACCTCATGCGCACCAACGCGATCGTCGCCCACTCGCTCCGCGGCCACATCGACGCCGCGGTGTCGTTCGCCGACCGCATCGCGATCAGCGCGTCGCTGCCGGTGGTGCTCTACGAGGGCGGCACCGACGTCGGCTCGGGGCTGCGGCCGCTCGACACCGTCGCCGCGGGCGACCCGCGCGTCGGCGCGCGGGTGCGGATCTTCGGCCAGCCCGAATCGAGCCCCGCCTCGCTCTCCGCGGGCGTGGACTTCTGGATCCCGCTCGGCGCCTATTCCGAGGAGCGCCTCACCGGCGAGGCCTGCTGCCGCGTCGCGCCGCGCCTCATGTTCGGCGGCGTGGTCGGCGACCACTTCCGCTACACGGTCAATGCGGGCTTCCTCTATCGCCAGCAGGCGCAGGTGAGCAGCGTGGTGAGCGGCGCCGGCAACACCGTCGACAGCGAGGTGCAGCTGGGCGTCGGCGCGCAGGCGATGATGCTCAAGCGCACGCTGTCCTTCGGTCCCGAAGTGCTGGTGTCGTTCCCGGTGCCCACCGGCGGCTCGCTGCCGACCCAGCAGAGCATCACCGACCTCGAGATCTTCGGCGGCATCCATTATCTGGCGATCAACCAGATCCTCCTCAGCGTCGGTGGCGCGGCCGGCCTCTACGGCAGCCCCGGCCCGCCCGACGCGCGGGCGATCCTGCGCATCGCCTATGCCCCGCGCAGCGACGGCAAGGAGGCGCCCTCGGACCGCGACCACGACGGCGTCCTCGACGACGACGACCGCTGCCCGGACGAGCCCGCGGGCGACGCGCCCGACCCGAAGCGCCGCGGCTGCCCGAGCCGCGACCGCGACGGCGACGGCGTCCCCGACGCGCTGGACAAGTGCCCCCGCGTGCCGGCCGGCCCGCACCCCGATCCGAAGCGCGCCGGTTGCCCCGAAAAGGACTCCGACGGCGACGGCACGGTGGACTCCCAGGATCAATGCCCGAACGAGAAATCGGGGATCAACCCGGATCCGCAGCGCCCCGGCTGCCCGGAGGCCGACCGCGATCACGACTCCGTCCCCGACGCAACGGACGCCTGCCCCGACGTCCCCGGCTCCCCGAGCCCCGACCCGCGCAAGAACGGCTGCCCGGGATTGGTGAAGGTCGAATCCGAGACGATCCAGATCCTCGAGCAGGTGCACTTCGAGGTGGACAAGAGCGACATCCTGCCCGAGAGCTTCCGGATCCTCGACGCGGTCGCCTTCGCGCTCGAGAGCCACCCGGTGATCAAGCGCATCTCCGTCGAAGGCCACACCGACAACCAGGGCTCGGCGGACTTCAACATGGACCTGTCGCAGAAGCGCGCCGAGAGCGTCGTCGAATACCTGATCACCAAGGGGATCGCGCGCGACCGCCTCGAGCCGCACGGCTACGGGTTCAGCCGCCCCGTCTCCGACAACAAGACCGCCGCCGGCCGCCAGGCCAACCGGCGCGTCGAGTTCCACATCGTCGATCTGGCTCCGTCCGCGGCGCCGTCGAAGTAACGGCAGAAAAGGGAGTTTCCATGCGCCCCATCATTCGATTCGCCACCCTCCTCGTGCTCGCCGCCGGCTGCTCCGATCCGCCCGCCGCCACCAGTTGCCTCGACGGCCTCACCTCGTGCAGCGGCGTCTGCGTCGACACGACGAAGGACGTGATGAACTGCGGCGCCTGCGGCACCGCCTGCCCGCCCGGCAACGTGTGCCTCGCCGGCGCCTGCTCGCTCACCTGCCCCACCGGCGAGACGATCTGCGACGGCCGCTGCGTGGATACGGGGAGCGATCCCACCCACTGCGGTGACTGTCAGACCGCCTGCCCGCCGGGCAACGTCTGCTCGACGGGGAAATGCGCCATCTCCTGCCAGGGGGGATTGACCAACTGCAGCGGGGCCTGCGTCAACCCGAAGACCGACGGGGCCAATTGCGGCGCCTGCGGCACGGCCTGCCCGGCCGGCCAGGCCTGCACCGACGGCGCGTGCGCGCTCACCTGCCAGATGGGCCTCACCAATTGCAATGGCACCTGCGTCAACACGCAGAGCGATCTCGCCAACTGCGGGATGTGCGGCACCGCCTGCGCGCCGGGCCAGGTGTGCTCGGCGGGCGCGTGCGCGCTCAGCTGCCAGAAGGGCCTCACCAACTGCAATGGCACCTGCGTGAACACGCAGGCCGATCTCGCCAATTGCGGGATGTGCGGGATGGCCTGCGCGCCGGGCCAGGTGTGCTCGGCGGGCGTGTGCGCGCTCAGCTGCCAGATGGGCCTCACCAACTGCAACGGCACCTGCGCGAACACGCAGAGAGACCTTGCCAATTGCGGGGCGTGCGGAATGGCCTGCGCGCCGGGCCAGGTATGCTCGATGGGCGCCTGCGCGCTGAGCTGCCGGATGGGCCTCACCAACCGCAATGTCACATGCGCGATCTCGCAGACCGATCTCGCCAATTGCGGGGCGTGCGGGACCGCCTGCGCGCCGGGCCAGGTCTGCTCGATGGGCGCGTGCGCGCTGTCCTGCCAGGTCGGCCTCACGATGTGCAACAACCTCTGCGTCAATCTCCAGAGCGACGACGCCAACTGCGGAATGTGCGGCGCCGCCTGCCCGCAGGGACAGTCCTGCCAGGCCGGCGCCTGCGCCGCCACCTGCCAGGCGCCGCTGACGGCCTGCAACGGCGCGTGCGTGGATCCGCGCTTCGATCCCCAGAACTGCAACGGCTGCGGGATGGCCTGCGCCGTCCCCAACGCCGCGCCCGCCTGCAACATGGGCAAGTGCATCGTCGGCCTCTGCGACCAGGGCCACGCCGATTGCGACAGCAAGCCGGACAATGGCTGCGAGACCGACACCACGAGCGACAGCAAGAACTGCGGCGGCTGCGGCATGGCCTGCGCGAAGACCGAGACGTGCTGCAACTCCGGCTGCATCCCCGCGATGCAGGACAACAACAATTGCGGCGGCTGCGGCGTCGTGTGCGGCAACGGTAACCAGTGCTGCGGCGGCGCCTGCCTCGATCCGAAGTTCGCGCAGGTGATGACGCTCGATTGCTCGCGGCCGTTCGTCGTCGGCGAGGTGCAGGGCGGCGGCTTCGGCAACACCGGCACGCTCAGCCAGCTGGTCGCCGACATGAACGGCGCGGCCACCGTCCCCGCCAATCAGAACCCGCCGCCCGCGCAGTCGCCGCAGATCTGGATCGCCGCGCACGACTCGAATCAGGTGCACCGCGTGGACACCAAGACCGGCGCCATTCTCGGCACCTATTCGAGCCGTGGCCACCACCCGTCGCGCGGCGCGGCGGCGCTCGACGGCTCCTTCTGGATCGCCAATCGCGGCGACGACAGCCCCAATGATCCGAACATCTCCAACGTCGCGCAGATCCTCCCCGACGGGACGCCCGGCTGCTACATCCAGAAGGCCGCCGACGGCGCCGGGCTGCCCTTCTGCCGCGCGCTCGCCATCGACGCCAACGGGTTCGTCTGGCTGGGCACCTGGAACGACCACCGGCTGCACAAGATCGATCCCGCGCAGTGCAAGGTGATCGCCGACTACAACATGACGGCGAACATCAACGGGACCACCTACTCGTCCTATCCCTACGGCCTCGCCGTCGACCGGAATGGCATCATGTGGAATTCGAACATCGGGTCGGGGTGGCAGGGCGTCACGTCGTGGATGGGAATGGACGTGAGCGATCCCGACCCCGCGAAGAATACCTTCAAGTACGCCGTCGACAACGGTGGTCGCAGCAGCTACGGCGTGGTGATCGACCGCTCGAACAACGTCTATTTCGCCCAGTGGGGCCCATGCCAGGGCGGCATCTGGCGGCTCGACGCGGCGAACAACTACGCGGTTTCGAACATCGCGGGCGTGACCAATAGCTGCACCCGCGGCATCACCCTCGACGTGAAGGGCGACATCTACACCGCCGAGTGGAGCCCATCGCCGGTCTGCGTGGCGAAGTTCGCGGGCGGCACCGGCGCCTACCTCAACCGCTTCTGCCTGCCCGGCCTCAGCCAGGGCGTGGGCATCGCCGGCGACACCTACGGCAAGATCTGGCAGACCGGCTACTACTCGAACAACGTGACCCGCTTCAACCCCGACGGCACGGTGGACCAGGGATTCCCGGTGCCGCTGACCGGCGTCACCTATTACAACTACAGCGACTGGAACGGGATGATCCTGAAGACGGTCACCTCGAACAACGCGCAGGCGGGCACCTGGACGTGGGACATCGACAGCGGCTCGCCGATCACACAGTGGGCGACGGCGACCTGGCAGTCGGTGACGCCCAAGGGCACCTCGACCGCGGTCTATTTCAAGACCGCCACGGCGCCCGCGCAGTTCGCCAATCGCCCCTTCTGCGGCCCCTTCTATACGCAGCCGGTCGATCTGACCGCCTGCAACTTCGGCCCGACCCGCTACATGGAAGTGCAGGTCGTGCTGAACACGATCGACGTCAACGTCCGCCCGACGCTGTCGGACTTCAAGGTCTACTACCAGTAGACCGACCGAAACCCGGGCGCCGTGATCGAACCGGCGCCCGGATCCCGCCCGCCTTCTCCTCGATTACTTCCAGCTCGTGCTCGACAACACCTGACCCCACGTAGCGGGCGTCGACGAGAAGTTGCTGCTCTGGGCGAGCTGGAGCGTGGCCGGCCACGTCTGCCCGGCGTGGTTCACGGCGAAGCGGAAGGTGTGCGCCTGGCCCGGCGTGATCCCGAGGTCGGCGAGCGGGATCTTCCACTCCGAGCGCACCGGCGCCGGCATGTTCGGCGGGCCCGCGGTGACGATGCCGGCGGGCGCGCTGCCCATGGTGAACTTCCCGTTCTGCGCCACGAAGTCGGAGCGGTCGCCGTCCGCGCCAAAGGGGTCGTCCGCGAGAATGACCAGGAACTCGTCTCCCTCGAGCGTCATTCCGCCGTCGGGATCGAAGTGGAATGGCATGCCGCAGCCGCAGGTCGGGTCGCCCGAGGCGGCGAGGTAGAGCGCGTCGCCGGCGTACTTCATGCGGATGGTCAGCGCGCCGCCGCCGTTCCCGGCCACGAAGCAGGCGCCGTCGGACCACTCGCTCGCGTGGAGCGTGCCGTCCACGGTGGGGGCGCAGCCGCGGGGGACGTCGACAGTGGTCGCCATTCCGGCGTTCGCGCAAGGGGGGACGGCGGTGATCTCCGCGCCTCCGCCGCCGCAGTTCGCGGGTGGAGCGGCGTCGCCGCCGCCGCCCATGGCGAGGTCGGGCGTCCCGCCACCACCGGGCATGGCGAAGTCGGCCGAGGCGTCGCCGCCGCCACCACCGCCACCGCCGCCGCTGCTTCCGCAGGCGGAAAGAAGGAGAACGCTGGACAGGAGTACGTTCGATCGATGGATTCGCATGGGCGCGGAGTGTAGCCAGGGGCGCGCCAGGCGGGCAATCCGGATGACCATGGGAGATTGCGACATGCGCTGTCCAACAATCGACGGAACGCGTCCG
>JAJXSP010000043.1:10620-18984 GCA_021784515.1 Myxococcales bacterium
GAGGGGACGGCACTTCGCCGGTGGCGCCGCAATTGCCAGAGCGTGTCGGCATGAGAACGACCCATTGCCTCCTCATTTTGTTTTCGCTCGCCGCCGGCTGCGGAAAGAACCCCTATTTCAGCGACGACGAGGGCGCCGAGCGTCCCGCGGCGTCCCGCTTCGGCGACCACCCCGACGAGCTGAGCCTGCCGTACGCGCTCGGCACACAGGTGAACATCGCGGTGAAGCAGTTCGAGGCGACCGGCGGCGCGGCGACGGTGCGAAGCGACGCGCCCGCGGTGCTGCGGGTGGACAAGGTGACCGCCGATTCCTCCGGGCAGATCAGCGCCGCATGCACCGCCGTCGGCGAGGGCGAAACCACCCTCCACCTCGTGGACGGGCAGGGTGCGGTGCAGCGCAGCGCGGTCGTCTCGGTGCGCGCGCCCGACGCCGCGCGCCTGTACGCGCACGGCCCGATTCGGGTCCTCGAGCAGCAGCGCGACGCGCTTCCATCGGCCGAGGTGCAGGAGGTGCGTGTGCTCGCCGGCGGCCAGGCGGTGTTCGCCGTCGCGTACCTCGCGGGCGACACGCGCTTGTACGGGCGCGGGATCGCCTCCGTCGAGGCCGCCCCGACGGTGGCGGTGATGGACGTCACCTCGAGCGGCAACGCGATCAACGAGTGGCTGATCGTGTCGCCCTCGGCGCCGGGCGACTCGAGCCTCACCGTGCGCGCCGGCGGCCGGACGCTCGCGACCCTGCCCATGGCGTCGGTCGCCGAGGGCGATCTGGCGGCGCTCTCGCTCGTCGAGGAGCAGGGCGACAAGTCGCAGGACAAGCAGCAGGTGTGGGTGTTCGCGAAGGCGACGGACGCGATGGGCCGCCCGGTGCACGGCGTCTACGCCAGCTGGACGCTCGACGGCGCTTCCCAGATGAACAAGGACGATCCGCAGCGGTCCAACGGCGAACTCTATCGCTACGAGTGGGACGCCACCGGCAACGAACGCGTCCTCGCCGCCACCCACGGCGGGCTCAACGTCAGCACACCGATCAGCGCCCACGAGGGCTGGGTCTCGGACACGACCTACCTCGGCTGCAGCGCCGGCGGCCGCCCCGGCCGTCCCGCCGCGCTCCTCTCGCTGTCGTTGCTCGTTGGGGCGCTGCTCCTCCGTCGGACGCGGCGCGTGCGCTAGCGCACTTGTCGCCGACCGGGCGTTGTGGGAGAGTCGCGCCCCGATCGAGCCGGCATCACAGCAGTCGGAGGCGACGATGAAGCGCGCACTGGGACTCCTGGCGCTCCCGACCTGGGCCGCTTGCCCGATACGAATCAGAATGAAGTGGTCTGCCGGCCTTGTTGCGGCGGGCCGATGACCGTCGCGTGCAAGGATGGTCACCAATGCGGGGACGTGAGTGTCAACGTGAAGGTGGCCACGGTCGGGCTGTGCGGCGGCTGACGTTGCGCGCCGTCCTCGCACCGCTCGCGCTTCTCGTCGCCGGCTGCTTCGACTTCAGCTCGGTGCCGGCGGCCGTGGACGCGAGCGCTCCGCCCGACACGGCGGTCGCCGTCGTCGATGCGGCTTCGATGGCCGCCGTCGTCGATGCGGCTTCGATGGTGGACCTGGCCGCGCCGCCCGTCGATCTGGCGATGGGGAACTGCTCGGCCGACGGCCCGCACGCATGCGGCCAGCCGTGCGCGCGCGGCAACGCGCTCGGCGTGGGCGCCTATTGCACGATGAGCAGCGACTGCGGCGGACCGGCCAACATCTGCCAGCCCCTCCCCCTCGGGCTGATGAACTTCTGCACGAAGGTCTGCGTCCCCGACGGCGGCGTCGACGAGTGCGGCGCCAACGCGCTCTGCGTGGACTACATGGGATTCAACGGCTGCTACCCTCTGTCCTGCTGAGGGCTGAGGGCTGAGGGCCCGCCGCGAAAACGGCGACATCCTCACGATAGCGGCGACGCCGCCGTCGCTGACCGCCAACCGCCCGCCTTTCCCCGGGCGGTCGCGCCCCTTATAATCCTCGCGCGGCGTACGAGCGGCCGCTCGCTGCAAGGGAGGTCGTCGATGGGCTGCCGATCCTGCTCCCCGGGCGTCGCGGTGCCGCGCGGCGGCTGAGCTGCGCCTCGGCGGCGGCTGGCCGGCAGCGAGGCAACGTCGCGGTGTTCTCGGCGCTGATGATCGTCGCCCTGCTCGCGATGATGGCGATGGTGGTCGATCTCGGCCACTATTGGCAGGTCCGCGCCCAGCTCCAGAACGGCGCCGACGCCGCCGCCCTCGCCGGCGTGCGCGACCTGAACGGAACGCTCGCCCAGCTTCCGGTCGCCCGCCTGACGGCGACCAGCTACGCCGCCCAGCACGTCGCCAATGGCAGCGCGATCAACCTCGCGGCGAGCGACGTCGACGTCGGGACCTGGGACCCGGCCCTGCGGAGCTACGCGCCCGCGACGGGCAGCACGCCGCCCTACGCGATCAACGCCGTCCGGGTGACGGCGAAACGGTACGACGGCGACGGCGGGGCGGTGGCGCCGTGGTTCGCGCAGCTCTTCGGCAAGGGCGGGCAGAACCTCTCGGCGACCTCGATCGCCGTCGGCGGCGGTCCGCAGTCGCTCTGCGGCTTCCCGGTCGGCGTGCCCTCGTGCGCGATCACCGACGCCGACGGGGTCTTCACCTGCCCGGGATCGCTCACCTTCAACGGCGGACAGGGCAAGGACGCCGGCTTGGCCCTTCTCGCCCGGCGCGCAACGTAACCTTCCTTTCACGGGCTCGTACCTCTCCGGCTGCCGGGACAGGGAGAGCTCGATGACAATGGACGTTCGGTTCCTTCGATCGCTGACCGTTGCCGCGCTCCTCGCCGCGGGCTGCAGCACCCCCGCGCCTTCGACGTCCGGCCTGCAGATCGATCCCGGGATGACCTCGGTTCCGGTCGGCCTCAAGGTGCAGTTCACCGTCGTCGCGACCTCGAACGGGATGGCCCAGGACGCCGGTCCGACCGGGATCGTCGGCTGGTCGGTGAGCGATCCCATGATCGCCAGCATCGACTCGAGCGGCCTCGCAACAGGGCTCAAGACGGGCACGGTCACGGTGACGGCGAAGACCGACACGCTGATGGCGACCGCGACCCTCCAGGTCACCGACGGCGTGCTGAAGGCGATTACCGTCACCCCCGACGGGACGAAGATCGCCAAGGGCACCCCGCAGGCCTTCATGGCCATGGGCGCGTACACCGACGGATCGACGAAGGACCTGACCGGCTCGGTCACGTGGGCCTCCTCCGACGTCTCGATCGCGACCATCGACGGAAAGGGCAACGCCACCGCCGTCTCCGAGGGCACGGTGGAGATCACCGCCTCGGCGCCGGGCTACGCGCCGGGCGGCTCCGACGGCGGCGTCCCGACGGTGACCGGCAGCGCCAAGCTCACCGTCGGTGGCGCCGTGCTGGCCCAGATCGACATCACGCCGGCGATGGGCATGGTGCCCGCGGGCCTGACGCTCCAGTACACCGCGACCGGCACCTACACCGACGGGACCAAGGCCGACCTGACGAGCGCGGTGACGTGGGCGACGATGGACTCGGGCGTCGCCACCGTCTCGAAGCTGGGCCTCGTCACCGGCGTCGCGGCGGGCATGACCAGCCTCACCGCGACGATCGGGATGATCGCGGGCACGCAGGGCGTCACGGTCACCGCGGCGACGCTCATGTCGATCGCCGTCACGCCGCCCAACCCGTCGGTCGCCTCGGGCAACACCCTCCAGCTCACCGCCACCGCCACCTTCTCCGACATGACGACGATGGACGTGACGGCTTCCGCCACCTGGGCGACCGTCGACATGACGATCGCCACCGTCGGCAGCGGCGCCATGAACGACGGCCTGCTCTCCGGCCTCATGCCCGGCGCGACGATGGTCAGCGCGACGCTCATGGGTGTCACCGGCATGGCGCCGGTCACCGTCACCAACGCGGTGCTGAAGTCGATCGCCGTCACGCCGATGAACCCGCAGGTGCCCGTCGGCACGACGGTGCAGCTCACTGCCACCGGCACCTTCTCGGACAACTCGGTGCAGGACCTCACCAGCAGCGCCACCTGGTCGTCGAGCGACATGACGATCGCCACCGTTGGCAACAAGGGGCTCGTCACCGGCGTGAAGCCGAGCGCCTCGGCCACCGTCACCGCGTCGCTGAACGGCATCATGGGCACGACCACCGTCTCGGTGACGAGCGCGGTGCTGCAGTCGATCTCCGTCACGCCGACCAACCCGGCGATCCCCAACGGCACCACGCAGCAGTTCGTCGCCACCGGCCTCTACAGCGACCTGACGAACCAGAACCTCACCTCGCTGGTGACCTGGTCCTCGTCGAACATGGCGGCGGCCTCGATCAGCAACGCCGCCAACTCCGCCGGCCTCGCCACCGGCCTCTCCGTCGGCAGCACCATGGTTTCCGCCACGCTCAACGGCGTGATGGGCGGCACCACGCTCGCCGTCACCCCGGCGGTGCTCAAGTCGATCTCCATCACGCCGGCGAACGACACCATCGCCAAGGGCACCAGCGAGCCGCTCACCGCGACCGGCACCTACTCGGACAACACGACGCAGAACATCACCTCGACCGTGACCTGGGCGAGCGACAACGCCGCCGTCGCCGTCTCGAACGCCAACGGGTCGCAGGGCCAGGTGACCGGCGTGTCGGTCGGCAAGGCGAACGTCACCGCCACCCTGATGGGCGTCGTCGGCACCACCACCCTTACCGTCTCCAGCGCGACGCTCGCCTCGATCTCGGTGACGCCGGCGAACCCGACGATCCCCAAGGGCACCACGCTGCACCTCACCGCCACCGGCATCTACTCGGACAACTCGACGCAGGACCTCACCTCGACGGTGACCTGGTCCTCGGCCGACGCGAACACCGTCGCGGTGTCGAACGCGCTGGGCTCGCAGGGCCTCGTCACCGGCGTCGACGTCACGATGGGCACGGCGATCACCGCCACCTCGGGGAACGTGTCCGGCTCCACGACGGTGGTCGTGTCCTCGGCGACGCTCGCCTCGATCACGATCACGCCGCCGAACCCGACGGTGTCGAAGGGCACGACGCTGCAACTCACCGCGACCGGCGTCTACACCGACAACACCACCCTCGATCTGACCTCGACGGTGCAGTGGTCGGTGGACAAGCAGAACATCGCCACCGTCTCGAACGCGATGGGCTCGCAGGGCGTCGTCACCGGCGTCGACCAGGGCCAGGCGACGGTCACCGCGACGCTCGGGAACATCTCCGGCAGCACCCTGCTCAACGTCTCGGCGGCGGCGCTCTCGTCGATCGTGATCACGCCGGCGAACCCGACCATCGCGAACGGCACGTCGATCCAGCTCAACGCGACCGGCGTCTACACCGACATGTCCACGCAGAACCTCACCTCGACGGTGACCTGGTCGGTGGACAAGCCGGCCATCGCCACCATCTCGAACGCGATGGGCTCGCAGGGCGTGGCGGCCGGCGTCGCGCAGGGCGTGGCGACGGTGACCGCGACCTTCGGCCAGCTCACCGGCACGACCGCGCTGACGGTGTCCGCGGCGACGCTCACCGCGATCGCGGTCACGCCGGCGAACCCGACGATCGCCAAGGGCACCTCGCTGCAGTTCGTGGCCACCGGCATCTATTCGGACAACTCGACGCAGAACCTCACCTCGAACGCCACCTGGGCGAGCGACAACGTCAACGTGGCGACGGTGTCGAACGCCAATGGCTCGCAGGGCCTCGCCTCGGGCGTCGCCGCCGGCACGGCCAACGTCAGCGCCACCGTCGGCCAGATCACCGGCACCACGCAGCTCACCGTCACCGCGGCGACGCTCTCGTCGATCGCCGTGTCGCCGGCTTCCATCACCACGGCGAAGGGCACCAGCGTCCAGTTCACCGCCACCGGCGTCTACACCGACAGCTCGACGCAGAACCTCACCTCGACGGCGACCTGGTCGAGCAGCGACAACAAGGTCGCCACCGTGTCGAACTCCAACGGCACGCAGGGGCTCGCGTTCGCCGTCGCCGCGAGCGCGCAGCCGGTGACGATCACCGCCGCCGTCGGCAACATGACGGGCACCGCGCAGCTCACCGTCACCGCGGCGACCCTGACGGCGATCTCCATCACGCCGACCAACCCGTCGCTCGCCAAGGGGACCACGGTCCAGCTCACGGCCACCGGCACCTACAGCGACAACTCGACGCAGGACCTGACGGCGCAGGTGAACTGGTCGACGGTGAACCCCGCGATCGCCTCGGTGTCGAACGTCGTCGGCAGCCAGGGCCTCGCCACCGCCAACGGCGCCGGGATGACCAACGTGAACGCGGCCCTCTCCGGGGTCACCGGCACGACCACGATCAACGTCACCGCCGCTACGCTCTCCTCGGTCACGGTGACGCCGGTCAACCCGACGGTGGCCCTCGGCACCTCGGTGCGGTTCATCGCCACCGGCACCTACTCCGACCACAGCACCCAGGACCTCACCTCGGCGGCGACCTGGTCCTCGTCGCAGGGCAACGTCGCGTCGATCAGCAACGCGCCGGGCAGCCAGGGCCGCGCGACCACGCTCCAGCCCGGCAACACGACGATCACCGCCTCCGTCGGCGGCAAGAGCGGCTCGACGGTGCTGAACGTCACCAACGCGGTGCTGAAGACGATCGTCGTGACGCCGGCGAACCCGTCGATCGCCGCGGGCACGTACCTCCAGTTCACCGCGACCGGCACCTACTCGAACAACACGACCCAGGACATCACCACGCAGGCGACCAGGTCCTCGTCGACCAACGCGGCGACGATCAGCAACGCCAACGGCACGCAGGGGCTCGCCTACGGCAACCGGGCCGGCACGCCGACCATCACCGCGACGCAGGGCGGGGTGAGCGGCAGCACGGTGCTCACCGTCACCGCGGCGACGCTGACCTCGATCGCCGTGACGCCGGCGAACCCGACGATCGCCAAGGGCACCACCATCCGGTTCACGGCCACCGGCACCTTCTCCGATCAGTCGACGCAGAACCTCACCGCGCAGGTGACGTGGTCCTCGTCGAACGGCGCGGTGGCGACCGTCTCCAACGCCGCCGGATCGCACGGCCTCGCCACCGGCCTCTCGTCGGGCAAGACCACCATCACCGCGGCGTTCAACGGCGTCATGGGATCGACCACGCTCACCGTCACCAACGCCGCGCTGGTCTCGATCACCGTCACGCCGGTGAACCCGACGATCAAGGTGGGCACGACGCAGCAGTTCACCGCCACCGGCACGTTCTCCGACAACACGACGCAGAACGTGACGAGCCAGGTGACGTGGGGCTCGTCGAACACCGCGGTCGCGATCGTCAGCAACACCGGCGGCGCGAAGGGGCTCGCCACGGCGATCGCGGTCGGCACGTCGACCATCACGGCGACGTTCACGACCAACGGCGTCGCCGGCAGCACGGTGCTGACGGTGCTGTGATTTCGGCGGAGCGGGGGGCCCGAGACCCGGACCTCTCGGATCTCTCGCTCCGCCACTTTTCGCGCTCCGACTTGCGGGGCGGGGAGGCTCGGGAGACCGGACCTCTCCAGGCCTTCTCGCCCCGCGCTATTTTTGGAGCGCTGCGCCGTCCGGGACGGCAGGTGAACCGATCGGTTCACCTCGACGGTGGAGCGCCCGGCGGCAGCACGGGAACCCTGCCGTTCGTGCGGTTCGCCACACGCGTGCACGTCGGCATGGCGGGTGCTGATCGTCCGCCCCGAAGGAGGAGCCATGTCCGCACGCTTCCCATTCGATCGATTCCGCGCGGGGAGCCCGGGGCCCCGCTTGTCTCGCGTCGGAGCGCCGCGTATCGTTGCCGGCGGACCGATGCGCCGCTGGTGGATGCTGTCGTGCGGGGTGCTGCTGATCGCCGCCGGCGGGGCGCTCGGCGGCGAGGATCCGCGCGAGGCGATGCGCGCCGCCGCCGAGGAGAAGGCGGAGGTCGATCCGACCACGCGCGACGAGGCGGCGCGGGCGGTGCGCCGCGCGCTGCACGAAGCCGCGCACCGGGCGGCGGTGGCCGAAGCGGAGAGCGTCGGCGGCGTGGTCGCCGTCCCGCCGCGCGTCGCGCCCACGCGGGAAGCCGACACCCACTCCACCGCGGTCGCCGACGCCGCGCACTCCGTGGCCACCAACGCCGCGGCGCGAAACCACGACGTCGCGACCGCCGCGGCTCACGGCAACGGCGGCGGAGGCGGCGGGAAGGGCGGCGGGAACGGCAAGGGGCGCCAGGGCGGGAACGGGAACGCCAACGGGAACGGGAACGCCAACGGGAACGGGAACGGGAACGCCAACGCCAACGCCGGGAAGACGAACCCCAGCTCGAACCCCCGGACCGGCGCCGGCGCCCGGAGCGCTCC
>JAJXSP010000487.1 GCA_021784515.1 Myxococcales bacterium
CGACACCGCCTGCTGCGCGTCCGGCGCCTGCGTGGCCCCGGGGCGCAACTGCGGCGCCGGGCAGCTCTGCGAAAACGGCGGCTGCACCTCCTGCGGCGGCGCCGGCGACCCCTGCTGCGACAACAACGCCTGCGGCGCCGGTGGCTGCTGCGTCGGCGGCGCGTGCGTCGGGGCGGGGAGCGTCTGCGGCGCAAAGCTGGGACAGTGCATGAACGGGAGCTGCGGCGGCTGCGGCGGCCAGGGGCAGCAGTGCTGCAACGACGGCGTGTGCACCGCCCCCGGGACCCGCTGCAACAACAATCAGTGCATCGCCTGCGGCGGCCCGGGGCAGGCGTGCTGCGGCGGAAACGAATGCGCCGCCGGCGCGTGCTGCGTGCCGCGCCTGTTCGGCCCCAACGGCTGCGTCTCCGCCGGCGACAACTGCTACCCGTTCGCCCAGTGCGGCGGCGGGAGCTGCGGCGGCTGCGGCGCGATCGGACAATCGTGCTGCGGCATCATCGACCGCTTCTGCACCGCCACCAACTCCACCTGCCAGAACGGCGGCTGCGTCGAATGCGGCGCCGTCGGCCAGCCCTGTTGTCCGGGCGATACCTGCGCGCCCGGCCACCAGTGCAACAACGGCATTTGCCGGTAGGGGCCCATCAGGAACAAGTTGATCAAGGATGGGCGTCGAGGCGCCCGATCCGGCGAGGCGCGAGGCGGGAGCCTGCTCTCTGCAAGTGACCGACGAGCCTGGGGCCCCACCGAAGGATGGGGAGGCCGAAGGCCGAGAAGTGGGCCGGTCGGGATGGATCGGCGGCTAGACTGAGCAAGTTGTTTCTGATCGGGCCCCAGGAGCCTGTTTCCGTAAGGAGACGTCGCGAGGCGCTCGAGGCGCCGGCCAGGCGAGGAGCGACGACGACGGACTACTTTCTGTCATCCGAGGAGGAGCGACGAAGCATGGCCGAGCGGATCGAACGCCGCAGCAGGCGCATTACGGAAACAGGCTCCCAGGAGAAGGCGCGCCGCGACCCCTTGTCGGTCAGTCGGCGGCGCTTTGCAATCGGGGGGCGGCCATGTTAAGCGTCTCGCCGCCATGACCGCCCACGAAAGCCGCCGCGTCGTCATCCTCGGCGGCGGACTGACCGGGATCTCGGCGGCGGTGCACCTCGAGGCGCCGTGGGCGCTGTTCGAGCGCGACGAACGGCTGGGCGGGCACGCGCGCACCGACGTGACGCGCGGGTTCCACTTCGACAAGACCGGCCACTGGCTGCACCTGCGCGATCCCTACACGAAGCGGCTCATGGCGGAGCTCTTGCCCGACGGCTGGGTCACCGTCGAGCGCAAGGCGCGAATCTTCTCCCACGAGGCGCTCACGCGCTTCCCCTTCCAGGCGAACCTCCACGGGCTGCCGGCCGAAGTGGTCAAGGAGTGCCTGGTCGGCTTCGTCGAGGCGTGGGAGAAGCGGGGGAGCCACACCCCGCCGACGAACTTCGAGGAGTTCATCCACCAGACGATGGGGCGCGGCATCGCGCGCCACTTCATGGTCCCCTACAACCACAAGCTGTGGGGGGTGCACCCGCGCGAGATCACCGCCGAGTGGTGCACGCGGTTCGTGCCGGTGCCGAAGCTGGAGGACGTGGTGGCGGGCGCCGTCGGGGCGAACCCGCCGGAGATGGGCTACAACGTCTCGTTCATCTATCCGCGCGAGGGCGGCATCGAGACGATGACCCGCGCACTGACCGCGCGGATGGCGGGCGGCGAGGTGCACCTGCGGTCGTCGCCCGAGGCGATCGACTGGCGGGCGCGCGAGCTTTCCGTCGGTGGCGAGCGCGTGCCCTACCGCGCGCTGATCGCCACCATCCCGATGCCCGAGCTGGTGCGGCTGCTGGTCGACCCGCCGCGCGAGGTGGCCGAGGCGGGCGAGAAGCTGCGCTGCACGGCGGTGCGCTACCTCAACGTCGCCACGCGCAGCGCGCCGCGCGCCGACTTCCACTGGATCTACGTCCCCGAGGAGAAGTACCCGTTCTACCGCGTCGGCATCTACACCAACGCGGTGCCGTCGATGGCGCCCGCCGGGCACGGCTCGCTCTACGTGGAGCTCTCCGAGCGCGGCCCGATGCCGCGCCTCGAGGATCTCCTTCCCGACACGGCGCGCGCGCTGGCCGCCGCCGGCGCGATCAACTCCCCCGACGACGTGCTGTTCGCGGAGCTGAAGGAGATCCCGTACGCCTACGTCGTGTTCGATCACCACTACTACGCGGCCGTCTCGACGATCACCGCGTGGCTCGAAGCGCACCATATTCTGCCGCGCGGCCGCTACGGCGCGTGGACCTACAACGCCATGGAAGATTGCATCCTCGCGGGGCGCGACGCGGCCCTGAATCTCGGCGGCGAGCTGGCCGCATGAGCCCGACGCCGCCGCACCTCTCCATCGTCATTCCCGTCTACAACGAGGAGGGGATCCTCCACTCCGCGGTGGTAGACCTCGTCAGCCGCCTCTCCGAGCTGCGCTGGAACTACGAGATCCTCCTCGCGGAGAACGGCTCCACCGACCGGACGGTGGCGATCGCCGAGGAGCTGGCCGCGAAGTTCCCCGAGGTGCAGGTGCACTCGCTCGGCGCGCCGAACTACGGCAAGGCGCTGCGCCAGGGCATCCTTCGCGCGCGCGGCGAGTTCGTGTTCTGCGACGAGATCGACCTCTGCGACACCGACTTCCACCAGCGCGCGCTCGAGGTGCTCGAGTCCGATCGCGCCGACATGGTGGTCGGCTCGAAGGTGATGGTGGGCGCCGAGGATCGCCGTCCGTGGCTGCGCCACACCGCGACGCTGGTGATCAACGGCATGCTGCGCGTGCTGGTCGGGTTCCACGGCACCGACACGCACGGCCTCAAGGCGTTCCGCCGCACGCGGCTGATCCCGGTGGTCGAGCACTGCGTGGTGGATCGCGACCTGTTCGCCTCGGAGTTCGTGGTGCGCGCCGAGCGCGAAGGGAGGCGCGTCGTCGAGATCCCGGTGCACATCGTCGAGAAGCGGCCGCCGTCGGTGAACCTGTTCAAGCGCGTGCCCAAGGTGCTGCGCGACATCGCGCGCCTGACGGTCGTAATCCGGACCAACCGCGCGGCCTAGTACCCGGGCAATGCGGAAGCGGCAGGTCTGCTCGGTCTCCGTCGACCTCGACTCCATCGAGTGCTACTACCGCATCCACGGCCTCGGCGAGCCGCCGGCCAGGCTGCGCGACGTGATCCTCCGCCGCGCCCTGCCGCGCTTCGCCGAGGTGTTCGCACGCCGCGGGATCGCCGCCACGCTGTTCGTCGTCGGGCGCGACCTCGAGGAGGACCCGGCCGGGCGCGAGGCGCTGCGCGCGCAGGCGGCGGCCGGGCACGAGCTCGGCAACCACAGCTTCTCGCACCGCTACGAGATGGCGCGCTTCGACCGCGCGCGCGTCGACGAGGAGGTGGAGCGCGCGCACCGGGCGATCTCCGAGGTCGCGGGCGCGCCGCCGGTCGGGTTCCGCGCGCCGGGCTACGACCTCTCGCCGACGATGCTCGCCTCGATCATGGCGCTCGGCTACCGCTACGACTCGTCGGTGTTCCCCGCGCCGCTGTACTGGACGGCCAAGGCGCTGGTGATGGGCGCGATGGCGCTGTGCGGGCGCTCCTCGGGCGCGGTGATCGGCGACCCGCGGGCGCTCGCGGCGCCGATCGATCCCTACCGCCCCGACGTGCGCGCGCCGTGGCGGCGCGGCCAGGCGACGATCGTCGAGCTGCCGGTGACGGTGACGCGGCGACTGCGGCTGCCCGCGATCGGCACCTGGATCCTGGCGGCGCCCTTCGCGGCCCGGGTGCGCCTCCTCGAGGCGGTGCGCGGGCGGCGCTTCTTCAACTTCGAGCTGCACGGCATCGATCTCATCGACGCCGACGACGACGGCATCCCCGCGGAGCTGGTGGCGCGGCAGCCCGACCTGCGCGTGCCGCTGATGGAGAAGCGCCGCGCCTTCGAGGCGGCGCTCGATCGGCTGGCGCTCGACTTCCGCTTCGCGCCGCTGCGCGAGGTCGCCTCCGAAGTCCACCTGCACGGCGCCTGACCCGCCGGTTGGACGGCGCCCGCTCGTCGCCGTACCATGCCGCCGCGGAGGCAGGCATGAAGCGATGGTGGATCCTCGGTGCGCTCGTCGCCGGCGGGTGCGTCGGAACGATCGACGACGCGGGGGGCGGTGACGGCGGAGCGCCGCCCGACGCAGCGGCCGGAGATCAGGCGAGCGCCCGCGGCGACCTCGCCGCGTCGTCGGGCGACCTCGCCGGCGGCGCCGAACTCGCGGGCGTCGCCGACCTCGCCG
>JAJXSP010000488.1 GCA_021784515.1 Myxococcales bacterium
TCGCGGCCCAATAGCGATCCTGATCATTTGGATCGTGCCCTACTGGCCCCCCACCGGTTCGGCACCCAACCCCTTGCCGGACGCGGCGTTGGGGAAGCGGTGGCCGAAAACGAGCCGGACCCCCTGTCTGTATGCCCCGTCGAGCCGGCACCGTGAAGAAGACCTACAACCTGCCGCCGGAGCTGGTGGCACGTGCCAAGCGCGTGCTCAAGGCCGCGACCGAGACCGAGGCCATCATCCGCTCGCTCGAGGAGGTCGGTCACGAGGACGACATCCATCGCGCGGTCCGGCGCGCCGGGGGCCGGCTGCCGAACTTCCAGCCGCTGCGGTGAAGCTGCTCTTCGACACGTCCGTGTGGGTCGACCACCTGCGGCAGGACGCACTGGCGGGCGTGCTGCCGCGGCTGCGTGGCCGCTACCAGCTTTCGATAATCGCCATCGTCGCCGCCGAGTTGCTGGCCGGCTGCAGGTCGCGGATCGAACGCCGCGTGGTGGAGGGGCTCATTGCACCTTTTCGCAAGGCGGGGCGGCTCGTCACCGTCGGTGATCTTCGGGTCGAGGCATTCGCGGTTCCTGGTCACACGCCGGATCCGCCGTCTATCTCACGCGGGGCGTGCTGTTCTTCGGCGACAGCGCCGGCGGCCCTCTCAGGAAACCGAGTCGGCCAATTCCTCGTCGAGAGAGGCCGTCACTTCCGCGCCTTTCGGCCCGGCTTCCTGCCGCGTGGCCCGTTGCGCCGGTTCATCTCGGACACCTCCCCCGCGAATCCCATGAACGCGACGAGCACCTCATCGAGGTCGATGTCGTCGTCGGCGTCATCGGCGCACCACGGAACTTCAATGAACTCGGCGAGCGACATCTTGCCGTCGCGGAACGCGCTGACGAACGCGTGCACCTCGCGCAGCTGGTTGAGATCGCTCTCGGCTTCTTCGACAATGCTGGCCACCGCGGCATCACGACCCGACTGGCGACGTCGGTCCATGTCCTTCGCCAGCTGCCCCTCGGGCGAGCGCCGAAGCAGGCGAAGCTGGCGTTCGAGCGCGCGGAGCTGCTTGCGCAGCTCGAGGTTGGCCGCGACCAAGGCAGCATGCCGGCGCTCGACGTCATCCTCGCCGGCCACGGGAACCGGGGCCGCCGCCCAGGCACGCTCGATCTCGACGAGGCGAGCGAAATCGCTCTCGCGATACGCGACAGTGACGTCCTTCATCACCTCGGTGCGGTGCGCTTTGTCGGCCTCGTCTTGCACCTTGTCGGGATGCAGCGCTTCGACGAGCCGCCGATACAGATCGCGCAGGACGCCTCGGTCTTGCGGCTTGGGCGCACTCTGGGCCTCCGCGACAGTCGAGTCGTCGTCTCCGAATCCGAACGGCATCCCGTCGGAAGTACCGTCCCCATCGGGTACACCGCCTTCGACCTCGTCTCGCGAGGAGAGCGCGCCCGTCTCCTGGAGCTCGAGGTAGACGCGGCGAATCTCCTTCCGCGCACGCTGCGGCCGCTTCGCGCTCAACAGCGCCTCGAACATGGCGTGGACCTCCTGGTCGAGGCGCTGCCCCTCCTCGGCCAGCGGCGCCATGCGGCTCGCGACCACCGTCATCGCCGAGCGGATGCCCGTCTCGAGGCGGTCGAGATCGCGACGACGGCGGGCCACCTTCGCCAGCAGCTTGTCGTGTTCGTCCATGGCGGCGCGGAGCCGCAGCGACGGCCCGGTCAGGTCCAAAGACGCGGTGCCCGCCGGCGCCGCACGATTTCCTATCGGAAGGTTGGTCTGGTTCACGCGCGCGATTCTACGGCCATCAGGCCGGGCCGCGCAGCTGATCCATCGGCCTACGCTCGCCGCCGCCCTGGATGGATGGGAGACGAACCCGGACGCGGCAACGCTTCGGGCACAGGTCCACGACGTGCTCGATGCTCTTCGCCCGGCGAAGGTCGGCGCGGGATGATGATCGAGGAGGTGTCCCGGCGAAGCGCCATCGTCAGTTGAGGCCACAGCACCGCTTGAACTTCTTCCCGCTGCCGCACGAGCAGGGCTCGTTGCGGCCGGGCTTCGCCGCCGCCTTCACCGGCTCGCCCGGCGGCGGCACGATGAGCGCGATCTCGCGCGCCTTCTCGGGCGTGAAGTCGGGCGCCTCGTGGAGCGACGCCGACGGGAAGTACAGCTCCTCCGCCGGCAGCTCCGAGAGGATGGCGACGGCGAGCCCGAGCCGCGCCACGTCCTGCTGCACGGCGATGAAGTTGACGTCGACCATCGCCAGCCTCGCGTAGGACAGCTCGTCGCCGCGCAGCTCGAGCGACGCCTCGCCCTTCGCGCCGCGCGCGCCCGCCTCGGCGAGTCGCCGCCGCGCCGCAGCCTGCTTGTCCTCGCTGCCGGCCTCTTCGGTGTCGCTCCAGATCGCGTCGGCGACGGACTGGAGGTACTTCGCCGCGTCGATCGCGTCCGCCTGCTGTCGCAGCTCGGGCGGCAGCCGCGCCGGTCCGATCGCGCGGGTCAGCTCCGCCCGGAGCTTGCTGTGGCGGCGCCCGATGGCGATGAGCGCGTAGGCGCCGACGAGCCAGCGCACCGGCGTGGGCGACTCGGTCATGAAGCGCTTCGCCGTCGGGATGGCCACCTCGCCGGCGCGGGCGATGGCGGCGTACACGCGCAGCGCGACCGGCCCCTGGCCGAGGAAGATGGGCTGGAAGTAGATGAACCCGATCGGATCGATGGTGCGCCCGGCGAAGCGCGAGGGCGTCTCGATGGTCGCGTTCCGCCACTGCTCGAAGAACTGCTTGCCGCGCACCGACGAGGCGAGCAGGTAGTTCCCAATGGCGTGGAAGCGGTTCCAGAAGCGACGCAGCTTGGGCTCGATCGACGACGGCAGGCGCTTCAGGCGAAGCACATGGGGCGCCGCCAGCCGGACGCTCCTGAGCGCCTTCATCGCCCGGTTGATGTACGTGGCCTCGAGGATGGGCGCGAGCGCGACGAGCTGCTCGAAGTCCTCGCGCGGGAGGCGCGTGCCCGCTGCGTCGCAGCGCTCGAGGATCTGGCGCACGCCGGCGCGATCGCGATAGAGCGCCGTGGCTCGCCCCATGCGCTCGGCGAGGAGGTCCGCGCGTTCCATGTGCATCCGCACGCGCGGAAAGGGGATCACGTTGCGGTCGCCGATCGCCATGCCCGCACCGAGGCAGGTGACGAAGGCTCCGCCGCGCTCGACGATCGCGTGCGGCGGTGTGGGCCCTTCGCCGAGGGCGATCGCGACCCGCTCCGCGCCGCTGCGCTCCTCGCCGAGCAGCGCGCGAACGAGCGCCCGGTCGCGGTAGAGCCGCAGGACGAGGTCCGCCTCGGCGTAGTCGACGCGCTCGGCGACGCGCTCGAGGAAATGGAGGTCGTGCCCCGTCGCAGGAAGCTCGTCGTCGTCCCAATCGTCGTCGTCGATCACGTCGGTCGCCTCGAACGATCACCGTCGAGCGCATCGTGCCACGAACGGGGGCATGGCGAACCAGGGCGCGAGGGCCGTTGGGCCGGAGAGGCAGCTACTGGCTGGTGAAAGGCTCGCGCGCCATGTGGACGCCGCCCTGCGCTCGGACCCGCGCGAGACGTTCGGTGAAGCGCGCAGCGTCCCGCACGAACACCGGCTCGCCGATCGCCCGAAAGAGCCCCGCGAGCGCGCCATCGACGAACAAGACGACCTTGTCCTCGGGCGGCAGGCCCCTCACCGCCGCGCCGATGCGATCGGCGAGCGCCTGCCGCTCCGATTCCGACAGCGCGGTGCCCTCGTCGAGCCAGACGCCTACGCCGAACTGCGACTCCGAGCCACCCGGCCAGCGAACCTCGGCGAGCGTCACCGCGTCGACGACGGCGAACGGTGCGACCGCCGGTGGCCAGCGCGGCGCGTTCCGCTGCATCCACTCCGTCGCGATCGGGCGCGCGAAGATCGGCGAGCCGGCCTCGACGACCAGAGGCTTTCCGACGCCACGCGTCCTGGGTTTCGGCCGCTTCATGGGCCGGCATCTTCACGAGCGCCGCCCCGCGCGTCAACGGCACGGTGTGCCGGCTCGCCCGGTGCAGCCGCCCGAACCTCGTGGTGCGGGCGGCCGCTGGCGCAGGAACCCGACGAGGTCGATCTTGGCGCCGAGCGCCGCCGCGACGGCGTACATCGTGCGGTAGGTGGGGTTGGCCATTTCGAGGCGCCAGGACCGCACGGTCACGCACCGCAAGCGGGCGCACGGGCACGGATCGTCGCTCGGGCCGGATTCAATTGTCGCCACCGGCCGGGAACGGGTCCATTTCCACTGCCGTCACCGGGACCCACCTGAGCCCACCCGAGGGGGCGC
>JAJXSP010000489.1 GCA_021784515.1 Myxococcales bacterium
CATGGAAGGAGCGCACGCGTCCCACCGACTTTTCGCGATTGACCTCCAGCCGATAGCGCTCGCCGTCCTTCTCCACCGTCGGAGAGGGCAAGAACGGCTCGAGCGCCGCCACCACGCCCACCGGCCCCGAGCCCGGACCGCCGCCGCCGTGCGGCGTGGTGAACGTCTTGTGGAGATTGATGTGCATCGCGTCCACGCCGTTTTCGCCGGGACGCACCTTGCCGAGCAGCGCATTCAGATTGGCGCCGTCCATGTACACGAGGCCGCCGGCCTTGTGGACGATCGCGGCCACCTCGACGAGGTTCTCCTCGAACAGCCCCAGCGTCGACGGGTTGGTGATCATGATCGCCGCGACGTCGTCGGTGGCGGCCTTGCGGAGGAAGTCGAGGTCGAGCAGCCCGTCCGCGCCCGTCTTCAGCGGCGCGATCTGGAAACCATTGAGGGTGCACGACGCGGGATTGGTGCCGTGGGCGCTGTCGGGGATCAGCACCTTCGTCGGGCGACGGCCGCGGTCCTGGTGATAGGCGCGGATCATCATGAGCCCGGTCAGCTCGCCATGGGCGCCCGCCGCCGGCTGCAGCGTCGCGCGCGAGAAGCCGCCAATTTCGCACAGCGCCCGCTCGAGGCGCCACATCAGCTCGAGCGCGCCCTGCAGCGTCGAGGCGGGCTGCGCCGGGTGGAGCCCCGCGAACCCCGGCAGTCGCGCCACTCGCTCGTTGACCTTCGGGTTGTATTTCATGGTGCACGAGCCGAGCGGATACAGTCCGATGTCGATCGCGTAGTTCCAGCGCGACAGGCGCGTGAAGTGGCGCGTCACCTCCACCTCGCTCACCTCGGCGAGCGCGGGCGGCTCGTTGCGGGCGAGCGCGCCGAAGTGCGCCTTCGGATCGACCGCCGGCACGTCGAGCGCCGGCAGCGACGCGCCGGTGCGGCCGGGCGAGCCCTGCTCGAAGATCGGGGGTTCGGGGTGAATCAACTGCCGGGTTTCGATCGGCTTTCCGGGGCGGCTCACTTGCACACCTCATCGAGAGAGCGGGCGAGCCGCTCGATGTCGTCCTTGGAATGGCGCTCGGTCACCGCGACGAGCAGCGTGTCGCCGTCGATTTCCTGGCCGGCGAAAATGCCCTGTTCGGCCAGCTTCTCGACGGCAGCGCCGGCATTCCCGCCGCGCACGCGGAGCGCGAACTCGTTGAATGTGGGCCCCGAGCAGCGGGCGGAGAATCCCCGCAAACCCGTCAATCGCGCCTTCGCGTACTCGGCTTTTGCAAGGTTCAAACTGGCCAGTTCGGTGAGGCCGCGCCGCCCGAGCAGGCACAGATTGATGGTGAAGGCGAGCGCGACCAATCCCTGGTTGGAGCAGATGTTCGAAGTGGCCTTCTCGCGCCGGATGTGCTGCTCGCGGGTGGCGAGCGTCAGCACGTAGCCGCGGCGGCCGTCCTTGTCGACGGTCTCGCCGACGAGCCGGCCGGGCATGCTGCGCGCCTGGTCGGCGTGCGCCGCGAACAGCCCGACCCCGGGACCTCCCAGCGATGGTGGGCCCGCCAGCCCGATCCCCTCGCCGCACGCGATGTCCGCGCCGGCGGCGCCGGGCGCCTGCACCAGCGCGAAGGCGAGCGGCTCGGTCGTCACCACCACGCACAGCGCGCCGTGCTTGTGCGCCACGGCGGCGAGCGCGGCGACGTCCTCGACGACTCCCAGGTAGTTGGGCGACTGCACGACCACGCAGCTCGCGCTGCCGGCGGCTTCGACGAGCTGCGCCTCGACGGCGGCGGCGTCGGTGCAGCCGGTTTTCTCGTCGAGCCGCGCGCGCAGGAAGATGCGCTCGCGCGCCTCGTGGAGGCCCGAGAAGTAGGTGTCCGTGGTCTGCCGGTATTGCGGGTGGAGCCCGTCGGAGATCACGGCGTGCTCGCGCCCGGTGATCCGGCGCGCCATCAGGATCGCCTCCGCGCAGGCCGAGGCGCCGTCGTACATCGACGCGTTCGCCACGCCGAGCCCGAACAGCTCCGAGACGATCGTCTGGTACTCGAAGATCGCTTGCAGCGTGCCCTGCGAGATCTCGGGCTGATAGGGCGTGTAGCTCGTGTACCACTCGGCGCGCCCGAGGAGCGCGTCGACGGCGGCGGGCACGTGGTGCGGCGTCAGCCCGGCGCCGAGGAACGACAGCGACGCGCCGCCCCCGTCGGACGCGGCCGGGCGGCTCTTGCCCGCCAGCGCGCCGAGGTGCGCGAGCAGCGCCGCCTCGTCGAGCGCGGGGCCGAGGTCGAGCGGGCGCTTCGCGCGCACCGCCTCGGGGATATGAGCGAACAGCGCCTCTACCGATGGGGCGCCGATGACGCGCAACATGCGCGCGATGTCTTCTGGGGTGTGCGGGAGGTAGCGCAATGGTCGGCCCTGCTTTCGTGAGGCGCGGTCAGCCCTGCTCTTTGAGGTACTCCTCGTACTGCGCGGCGTTCATCAGCGCGTCAAGCTCCGAGGGGTTGCTCATCTCGACGACGATCATCCAGCCTTCGTCGTAGCAGTCCTCGTTCACCGTCTCGGGCGAGTCGGTGATCGGGTCGTTCACCTTCATCACCTTGCCGGACACCGGGGAGAACAGGTCGCTCACGGCCTTGACCGACTCGACGGTGCCGAAGATGGAGTCCTTGGTGACCGCTTCGCCCTCCTTCGGGAGGTCGACCTGCGTGATGTCGCCGAGCGCGTCGACGGCGAACTGGGTGATGCCGACGGTGACGCGGTTCCCCTCCACGCGCGCCCACTCGTGCTCCTTGGTGTAGCGGAGATCATCCGGATACTCGGCCATCGAAATACCTCTTTGGTTGGAGAGAGGGTGAGCGCTACGAGACGCGCTTGTAGAACGGGCCCTTCACGATCTCGATCTCGGCGGGCTTGCCTCGGCAGTCGGCGACGAGCACGGTGCCCGGCTCGGCGAGCGCGCTCGGGACGTAGCCCATCCCGACGGCGCCGCCGGCGGTGGGCGCGACGGTGCCGGAGGTGACCACGCCGACGGTCTCGCTGCCCTTCAGGATCGGATAGCCGTGGCGCGCGATGCCGCGGCCGCGGACCTTGAATCCAATCAATTGCCGCTTGGGCTTCTCGGCGCGCACCTTGGCGATCGCCTCCTCACCGACGAAACCCTTGCCCTTGACGACCCAGCCGAGGCCGGCCTCGATGGGGTTGTGCTCCTCGTCGATGTCGTTGCCGTAGAGGCACAGCCGCGCCTCGAGACGGAGCGTGTCGCGGGCGCCGAGCCCGATCGGCTTGAGGCCGAACTTCGCGCCGCGGGACAGGAGGAGATCCCACACCTCGCCGGTCTTCGCTGCGGGGGTGGCGATCTCCACGCCGTCCTCGCCGGTGTAGCCGGTGCGCGCGATGGTGACGCGGGCGCCGCACAGCGGCGCGGGGCGGAAGGTGAACGGGCGCGGCGGCACGGCGTCGGGCGCGATCTCGGCGATGAGCGAGAGCGCCTTGGGCCCCTGCACGGCGATCAGCCCGGTTTGATCGGAGAGGTTCTCGATCGTCGCGAGGTGGGACGCGTGCTTCCTGAAATGAGCGAAGTCTTTTTCGATGTTCGAGGCGTTGACGATGATGAGGAACGCGTCGGCGGTCTCGCGGTAGACGATGCAGTCGTCCACGATGCCGCCGTCCTCGCGGCAGGTGGTGGTGTACATCGCGGCGCCGTCGACGAGCTTGGCGACGTCGTTGGTGACGATGCGCTGCACGGCCTCGGCGGCGCGCGGCCCGCGGAAGGTGATCTCGCCCATGTGCGAGACGTCGAAGGCGCCGATCGCCTCGCGCACGGTCTTGTGCTCGTCGAGGATGCCCGTCGCGTACTGCACCGGCATGGCCCAGCCGCCGAAGTCGATGACCTTGGCGCCGAGGGCGACGTGGCGTTCATAGAGAGGAGTGCGTTTGGGCTCGCCTGACGAGGGTCCGTGGCTCATGGCGCGAGCAGCATACAGAACGCGGTCGGGGGGTCAAGACGCGGGTTCGTTCGCTCACCCAGCACTGCACGAACACGCGCTGCCAATGAGGTGGGGATTGGTCGATCAGCCTGCGGCGTAGCGAAATCCCGCGACGGCGAAATGCGTGTCGAAGGCGAATGCTACGCGGATGCGGTGGCGCCTCATCAGCACGAACGACGTGGCGTCAACGAGGCTGAGCTTGTGGAACTTCGCCTGGCCCGGCGGGGGCCGCCCACCGCGGGTGACGCCCAGGGCAATCGCATCTTCCACCGTCGGAGAATCGCGACATTTGCGCGGCCGCGGTGATCCCGTGGCGCTGGGTTGTTGCCGAGGATCTGGGGCCCG
>JAJXSP010000044.1 GCA_021784515.1 Myxococcales bacterium
GTCGCGCCTCTACGATCCGAAGAGCCGCTTCGCCGTCGGCGAGGTGGTGCAGCACCCGAGCTTCGGCGTGGGGCTCGTGACGCTGCTCCCGGGGCCGCAGAAGGTGGAGATCGCGTTCCAGACCGGAGCGCGCCTGCTCACCCACGACCGCGCGACGGCGCCCTCGGGCGGCCTCGAGCGGCCGGCGCCGCGCGACGAGACCGCCGGGCCGCGCGTGAGCGACGCGCCGCCCTCGCGCGCCAAACCCTGATCCCGGATCAGCGCCCGCGCCAGGCGGGCACGTTGGCAAGCGCCTCGGCGAGGCGGCGATCGTAGGTGTGGTCGCCGAGCGCACGCCGATGGCCACGCTCGGCGATCGCGCGCCTCCACGCCTCGTCGGCGAGGGCTCGGGCGATCGCCTCGCGCGCCTCGTCCGGCGTGGCGAAGGTGACGATCTCGACGCCCGGCTCGAAGAAGCGCGCGACCGGGAGCAGCGCCTCGGCGAGCTGGAAGCCGCCGCAGCCGGCGATCTCGAAGGCGCGCGGGTTGACGAAGTCCTTGGGGGCGGTCCAGTCGGCGTTCGCCGTCGAGGAGCTGAGGTTGAGGTTGATGCGCGCGCCGGAGAAGATCCGCGGCAGCTCCTCATGGGGGAGGGGGCCGTCGTGGGCGATCCGCGGCGCGAGCGCGGGCTCGCGCGAAAAGCCGGGGCCGTAGAGGCGCAGGTCGAGGTCGGCCAGCGCCGCGAGGGTGCGTAGCCGGTTCGGCCAGGCCGAGCCCACGAAGGCGATCGGGTCGGCGCGGCCGGCGCCGTCGGGGAGCGGGCGGTGCAGCTCCGGATCGCAGCACAGCGGCACGAACGCGAAGCGCGGCTGTCCGACGGCCGCCAGCTCGGCGGGGAAGGTCCCCTCCTGGATCCCCCAGAACACGTCGAAGCGTCGCGCCGTGCGCGCCCAGTAGGGGAACACGCGGCGGTCCTCGACGAACCAGAAGATGGCGAGCGTCCCCGCCGCGCGCACCGGCGCGGTGTCGTCCTCGGAGAGCACCGGCGCCTGCGCGAGGTAGAGCGCCACCTCGGGCCGCGTCGCGACCAGCTCCTCGCGCGTCGCCGCCGCCGCCAGCTTCATCAGCTCGGCCACCATCGCGTCCTTCATGGCCGGCGCGTCGGGCGCGGCGCGGATCGCCTCGAGGCCGGGCGAAAAGCGCGCGTTGTCGACGAAGCGCACCTCGTGCCCCAGCCGGCGGAGCGCGCGCACCGCGCACAGTGCGACGGAGCGCGAGCCGCCGGCGACGGGGCCGACGACGGAAATGCGCATCGGCGCGGCGACGATCATTCGCTCGCCTTCACGCCGGCGCCGTCGGTGCCCGGGGCGGGAGTCGAACCCGCATGTACTCGCGTACGAGGGATTTTGAGTCCCCTGCGTCTGCCATTTCGCCACCCGGGCGGGGTCATCTAACTCGTTGATGCGTCGGTGATTTCCTCGGTCTTGTTCGCAGCGCCGTTTTGGGCGTCCAGGTCGTGTACAGGCACATTTTCGGGGGGCAAAGGCACACTGCTAGGCACACTGGCGGTCGGCATGATGCTCACCGACGCGACGGCGCGCTTGCGCCCCTCGTCGTAGCTGTGGGCGTAGAGATTCGCCATCGCCAGCGTGACGTGGCCGAGCGTATCGCGGACCACCGGCGTCGGCGCTCCGGCGGCGTGCATGAGGCTCCCGAGGGTGTGCCGCAGATCGTGCGGGCGCACCTTCCCGAGGCCAGCCGCAGCGCAGGCGCGGTGCCATGCGTTGTAGTGGTTCCGCTGGTGGAACATCCGGCCCACCTTACCCGGGGCGTGGAGCATGTTCAAGGCCGCCTCGGCGCCGTCGTTCAGGTCGATGACGCGGGACCGCCGGGTCTTGGTGATCGCCGCCGGCAAGCGCAGCGTGCGCGCCCCGCGGTCCACCATCTCCCAGGTGAGCTGGAAGACCTCGCCGCCGCGCATCCCGGTGTTCGCCATGAGGAGGAAGTAGGGCAGGACCTCCTTGTTCTTGAGCGTCGCCACCGCGTTCAGGAGGCGGCCCAGCTCGTCGCGGGTGAGCAGGCGCCACTTCGGCTCGTACCGGAAGCGGGGGTTCCGCACCCGCGGCACGCGGTCCATGACCTTGTGGACCTCGACGGCGTACTTGAGCATCTGGCGGAGCGTCGCCAGCTCCTTGCACACCGTCACGGGCTGCACCTCCAGCGCTCGCTTCGACTTGTATTCCTCCAGCGCGCGCTCGTCGATGGTGCGCACGTCCCTCTCCGCCCCGAAGTGCGGGAGGATGTGGACCTCGATGTGCTGGGTCATCTTCGCGACCCACGACGGGGCGCGGCCGTCGGACTCCTTCCAGAGGAGGAACTTCGCCGCCAGCGTGTTCAGCGGGTAGCGCCCCTCCAGCTTCGCTACCCGTTCGAGGTCTTCGACGCGCGCGCGCTCCGCGCGGAGAGCCGCAACTTTAGTTCGTTCTCCCGTGGAGAAACGGACCACCGCTCCGGCGACGTAGAGCTTCGACCACCAGAAGGGGCTGTTCGGTCGTCGGTAGAGGGACACCTGTACTCCATCGCGCCGAGCATCTCGGCGCCCTTGTACCAGCGCTTCCGCCCGACCCCGTGGTGCGGGATGTACCTCCGCAGCCACTTCGGGCTCACCCCGAGGAGACGGCACGCCTCCTTCTCGGGGTAGAGCACGGCGGCGTGGATGACGCCGTGCTGCTTGTCCTCGCTGTCCACATCGACCTCATAGCGATGGAGGTCGAAAGTGCGGACGCGGCGAGGGTCACAATGCGAACGCTGCGTCGTCGGCGCGCCCTCGCCGTCGTACGATTGCACTACGTTCGCCCCTCCGGCCGGGAGCCGGCCCCGTGGGCGAGATCGCGCGCAGCCGCCAGTACGCGCTCGAACTCCAGCGCGTATGGCGCCATCGCCGCGAGCCGGATCTCACGGGCGACGCGCTCGTCGGGCACTGGGTCGATGTGTTCCCAGGCGAAGGCGCACATCACGGCCATCGTCTCGGGCGCAACGCGGAACCCGAGCTGTGCCGCGAGGCGGGCGACCCTGTACACGCGGAGCGGGTCCTCGGCGAAGGCTGGCCCGACGTGGCGGAGCACGCCGTCGGCGAGGTCGCGCTGGCCACCGTGCGGATCGATGATTCCGCCGGCGAACACCACCTCGCCCTCGCGCGCCAGCTCGACGCTCACTTCCAGCGCCATCGCGTTGATCGTCAGGTCACGTCGTTCGAGGTCCTGCTCCAGCGTTACCCAGGGGCCGGCCACGACGTTGCCGCGGGCGGCGCCGGCAGCCCGCTCGATGCGTGCGAGCCCGATCTCGCCGAGGCCGGGCACGATGAACGAGTCCGAAGCGCGGGTCGCGAGCGGAAACGCCGCCCGGATGTCTCGGGGCCGCGCGCCGACGGCCACGAACTCCCGCCCGACGGGCTCACGCCCGAGCAGCATGTCGCGCACGGCGCCGCCGACGAGGTAGAGCCGGAACGACATCAGCCCGACCTCCGACGGCTCGCCGAGGACCTCGCCCCGGCGCTGCCGGCGACGATTCCGAGGGCGCGCGCCCTGTCGTGGAGGGTCGAGCGAGCCATGCCCAGGGCTCGGGCTGCCGCGCGGACGTTTCCGTGGCGCTGGAGGGCGTCAACGATGGCAGCGCGCTCGATCTCGGGTCGGCAGTCGCGCCTGAGCCACGCGGCCCTCGCGAGCGCGGCGGTGCCGTTCTGGACCGCGAAGTCGCGCGGGAGGAGCACGTCGCCGCCGAGCAGCACCGCGCGGTGCGTCGCTTGTCGCAGCTCGCGGACGTTGCCGCGCCACGGCTGCACCTGCAGCCACTCGATCGTCTCGTCGGGCAAGGCCGGCGCGGGGCGGCCGGCGCACGCTTCGGCCAGGAACCGGCGCGCGAGAGGTTCAACGTCGTCGAGGCGCTCTCGCAGCGAGGGCACGATGAGCACGACGGCGGCGAGTCGGTAGTACAGGTCCTCGCGAAACCGGCCTTCATCGACGGCGGCGAGGAGGTCGCGGTGCGTCGCCGCGATCACCCGCACGTCCACTTCGACTTCGCGGCCAGCGCCGAGGGGGCGTACCTTCCCCGTGTCGAGCGCGCGCAGGAGTTTCGCTTGCAGCGCGAGATCCATGTCGCCGATCTCATCGAGGAGCAACGTCCCGCCCGACGCCTGCTGGAATAGCCCGGCGCGATCCCGCTCGGCGCCCGTGAACGAGCCCCGGGCGTGGCCGAACAGCTCTGCCTCGGCGAGCGCCGACGGGAGCGCCGCGCAGTTCACCGCGACGAACGGCCCGCGCCGACCGCTCGCGTCGTGGAGCGCGCGCGCGATCACCTCCTTGCCGGCGCCCGTCTCGCCGTTGACGAGGACGGGCACGCCCGCAGGCGCAACGCGCTCGACGAGCCGGAGCAGCTTCCGCATCGGCAGCGATTCGGCGACGAGCCCCACTGCCGGCCGCGCGCCAGCGACCGCCTCCGCGTTCATCGCCGCTCCGACGTGATCGCGCAGTTCTCGTCTCCTGCGGGCGCCTCGTCCTCGGGCTGGAGAGAGGCCAGCACGCCGAGGTCGTCGATGGCGAGGCGCACGCGGGCGCCGCGGGCGAAGCGCACGCGCAGCGAGGCGTCACTCCGCATGACGCCCATTGCGGAGAGCGCTCGCAGCGTCGGGGCCGCCTCGCAGAGGATCACGCGCACCGCGCCGTCCTCGTCGCGCACCACGAGCTGGCCGATGCCGGATCCGGCGACGGTCGAGACGCCGGTAATCGTGCCGACGGAGAACTCCATCACTTGACCTCCTTGTGGTTGTGGAACTGGGGCGCCGTCGCCGCGCGGATCGCGCGCGCGGTCAGGAGCGCGTCGGGGATGCGCCGCCACTTCTCTTCGGGGCGGAGGCGCGCGCCGCGCGGCTCGGGGTTGGCGATGTCCTGGAAGCTCGGGTCGAGGGCGACTACGGCCTGCCACACCGTCAGGGGCACACGCCCGTCGAGCGTGCCGCGCTCGTTCACCACGACCGAGTAGCAGCCGTCCCACGTCGCCGCCGACGGGGCGTCGAGGAAGCGCACAATGCGGGCACGCACGTCGGGCGCGAGTGCGCCGAACACGTTGCGGGCGTCGTCGAGCAGGGTCACTGCGGCTCGCCTCTACAGCCGCACCGGCATGACGACCGCGAAGCGCCGCTCGCCGCGCACGCCGTCGAGGCGCAGCGGGGCGAGCGGGTCGCCCTCGCTCGCCAGGACCACGCGCGCCGGGAGGGCGGCGAGCGCCTCGACCATGTAGCCCGCGTTGACGCCGGCCTCCAGCTCACCCGTGATCTTCGCCGGCAACTCCTCGACGACCTCGCCGCCCTCGGCCGACTCCGTGGTCACCTTGAAGGCGCCGTTGACCGACACACGCGCCGTGCCGCGCGTGCTCACCTTGCCCGCCAGCGCGAACGCCTCGGCGAGCGCCGTACGCTCTACCTCGACGCGCACCGTCGCGTTCTTCGGCTCGGGGACGATCTGCTCGACGGGGGGCGGCCCGATGTCGCTCCACGCGGAGTGCAGCTCGGCGTGCGCGCCGCCGGCGAGAGGCACGCGCCACCACGTCGCGCCGCTGCGCGCGGCCTTCGACGTGGCCTCGTGGACGTGCAGCTCCGCGGGCCCGGCGGCGGCGGCTAGGACGGCGCGCAGCGCGGTCGCGGCGCTGGTGGAGAGGAAGGCGGGCGACTTCTTGATGGCCGGGAACCCGCCGGCGACGTGGAGGCGGTGGCCGTCGAGCGCGAACACGTCGCGTCCCCGGAGCCACAGGCCGCAGAGGTGGCGCCTCGTCTCGTCGGCGCCGGCCGCGGGCAGCACGTACGCGAGTGCCTCGGCGAGGCGCTCGCTGTCGTACGACACGACCTGCCGCGCGGCGCCGACCTCGGGCCGCTTCGGGAACCCCTCGGTGCGCGTCGCTGGGATGGTGAACGTGCGCGCGCCCACCTCCACGTGCAGCACCGGCTCGTCGGGGACCGCCGGCAGCTCGATCGCAGCGCACTCCCACTCGACGCGGCCGACGCCGATCTCGTACGCGGAGTGCTTCTTGCTGTGACCGGGGCGCTCATCGCACAGGAGGCCCGGCTTCTCGGGGTGTGGTGTCTTGCAGCTCGACGGCGCCGGGCCGGGCTTCCACCCGACGGTGAGGTTGGCGATCTCCGTCGAGCTGCGCTTGGCCTTCGCGCCCAGCACGAGCGCGACCTTCCCGAGGTCCACCGCCACCGGCGGCAGATCACCCTCGGCGGGCGCCGTGAGCGTGAGCCACGACTTGCGGTCCGTTGCGTCCAGGCGCAGCAGGCCGGCGACGACGGCGAGGCGGACGCAGCGCAGCGCGGGCATGTACGACTTGCCATCGGCGGCGCGCTTCGCGAGCGCCAGCAGGGACTTCAACTTCCGGGCTTCTATTTCCATGGTCACCTCCATCGGTCGGCCGTTGCCACGAGCCCGTCGGTGACGACGGGGGCTGGCGGCGCGGTCCTCGGGGCCGTCCCTACCGCGCGCTCTGGATGGACTGGTTTAGGCTGTTCTGGCGCACCTCCTCGCGCCGAGTCGCGGACCACTTCCCGTCACGCCTGCCCCCGCGGGCGGAGCACGGGGAGCACTGTCCCGTCGGGCAGGAAGATCACGTCGCCCGGGTCGGCGGCGCCGCCGCCTTCCTCGCGATCGACCACCCATTCGAGCGCCTCGGCGACGGTCACCGCGGCGGCACCGCAGTCGTGGGTCGCCCCAGTGACGCGGTTCACGTACACGACCGCGATGGTGTTCTCGTCGGTGAACGCCAGCAGCCAGTGAGCCACGCGACCTCCTGCATCGAACCGGGCTTTGCCACCGTTTCGCCGCGGGTGAGGTCGCTGCGGCGCTGGTTGGCCGTCCGGTCGCAGGGCTCGGTCCCTACCGGACTGTCGTGATGGATAGCCTTTCTCTATACCCCGAGGCGCCCATCGCAATCAAGCATGAAGTGCGGTCGCCTCAAGTGCGCCCTCACTTCGAGTGGAGCAGCGGCAGGCGCCCACTCCGTTTCCGCGCCCGCGCCTGCAGGCCGACCAGGGCGCCGTTGACCACGCGACGCTCGCAGGGGAGGATCCGGCGACAGCAAGCGCGACCACCGCCGTGCCGAGGAGGGGACGATGAACGAGGGCCAGAGCCAGGAGCAAATCGCCTTTGAGGAGGCCGATACGGCGATCTTCGAGATCCCGGACATCAGGACGCGGCTGGCGACGCTGCAGAACTACTTCTTCCCTCGGCTGGAGCGGCTCCTCGATGTGATCGTCGAGCGCGTGCGCGCCACATACGACCTCGACCCCTTCGAGGACATGACGATCACGTATCGGCCCGCGCACCGGGAGGACGCGAAGACCGTGCGCGACTTCGGCGAGGTGTACATCGGCCTCACGCCGAAGCGCACGAAGGAGCCGCTCCATGTCTTCCACGACGACGGCAAGCCGTACTTCTTCGGACCGTCGTCGCTCGTCGTGGCGGTCGATCCCGAGGGCTCGCTGCGGGTATCCTTTCGCTCGTTCCTCTACAAGACAGACCCGAAGTTCGCGCAGCGGTTCCACGCCGTCGTGGACGAGCACTGGGACTCCATCGGCCCGGTGATGGAGTTCATCGGCGTTGCGAGCGGGCGCCGGATGCACTGGACGCCGCTCCGCCGGTCACTGCTGGAGCATCAATGGTGGTTTGCCCCAATAGCGCCGTTTCCGCTCGCCGAGGACCACTGGCTCGGTCTGGTCGTGCAGCAGTTCGTCGCGCTCTACCCGATGCTCGATACCGCCATGCGGCTCGCGCGCGGCAAGCCGCCCATGCTCGGCGAGCTGTACGAGCGCTTCAAGGCGGCGTTCGCCCGCGGCGACGATGAGCCGTCCGACGAGGACGGCGAGGAGGGCGCTGCAGGTCGCGCGGCTGCCGGCGGCGCGGTTGAAGCGCTGGAGCTGCCCGAGTTGGACAGCTACACGATGGTGCGGCCCCGGAAGTGGTACGCCGTCCTCGCGCGCGACAACTGGACATGCTGTTCGTGCGGTCGTTCTACGAAGCTGCACGGCGTCCTGCTGGAGGTGGACCACATCATCCCCCGCTCGAAGCACGGCACCGACGACATGGACAACCTTCAGACGTTGTGCCGCAAGTGCAACGCTGGGAAGTCGAACACCGACGATACGCGCCTCCGTCGGTAGCAGCCGCGCGCCGAGTGCGGCGATGGTCAGGCGGCGGCCGTGCTCGCGGCCTTCTCGTACACGTTCGCGAGCGCGGCGAGCAACTCGTCGGTGATGTTCTTCACGTTGTTGCCCTGGCCGAGCCGGTCGTCGCCGAGGAGCTTCTCGATGCTGGCGATCGCGTCGGGGGCGAGACGTTGGAAGACCGTGCGCCAGACCTGGAGGGCGGCGCCGTGCTCGTTCCAGACCGTCACGAAGCCGGCCTCTTCGCCGGGGATGTGGACCAGGAGCAGGCTGCGGGTCTTGCCGTGGTACGTGGTCAACTCGGCCACGCCCTTCTGTTCGAGGGTCACGGCCCAGTCGAACAACTTGCGAAGCATCGGGCGCTGCTCCTCGGGGGACTTCTCGATGGTGGCGGCGAACGAGTCGGCACCGTCGGCGTAGGTGCCCTTGTTGCCGTTCTTGTACGCGGGCCGCGCCGCCTCGACCGACGTGTGCTCTGGGTCGATGCGCTGGGGCACCAGAACGCGGGAGCCTTTCACGTCGTAGGCGGCAACGGTCACGAGGTCGATCACGAGGTTGGCGGCGCTCTCCAGGTACCCGACGAGCTTGACCAACTCGGGCGGCGCCTCGTCGAGAACGAGCACTAACCGGAAGCGCCCTTCCTCCAGGCACTCGGCGAGCTTCTCGTTGAACTCGTCGGCGTCGAAGGTGCCCTCCTCGTCCTTCGCCTGAACGGCGGCGGCGAGGCTGTCCTGCCCGAGCTTCCGCAAATGCGACCCGAGCACGTCGCGTTCGAGCACCTCCCGGTCGAGACGGTGGAGATGCGCGGCGTAGGTGAGCACCTGCGCGACGACGGCGCGTCGGGCCTCGGCGTTCCGACCGAGCTTCACTTCGATGATCGCCAGCCGGCTCGAGGGCTCGATGGCGATGAGGTCGGCGTACCCCGTGCCGAGCCGCACCTCGCGGCCGAGCACCACGAGCCTCGGGCTGCCGGACAGCGGCAAAAGGTGCGGCGCCTCCTGCACCAGCGTGTGCAGCGCGGCCTCGTCGGGGAAGCCGGCCGCCTTGAGCACTTCCCACTTTACGCCGGTGTTGTGCCAGATCGCGGTCACGGCCTTCTACTCGGACTTCGGGGCAAATGACCTATAGGTCGCCTCCTGATCATCCCATCTGAAATAGTGGATGCGGATGCCGAGGGCGAAGATGCTCTTCAGCATCGCCCTCACCGTTTCTGGCTCATCGAGGTGGGCCTTCGGCAGCAGGTGGTAGAAGAGGGTCCACCCGACGGCGGCGTCCTGCCACAGAACCTCCTCCGTGCAGAAAAGGTACTTCGGTGGACTGAAGGACTCGTTCGCCTTCGCTGTCCTTCGGAAGACCGCCGTCATCTTCTGCATGTGCGCGTTGCAGGCCGACAGGACCACGATGCGGTGGCCCTTGTAGGATTCACCGACTCGCACGAACGGCTGGAGCAGTTCCGTCAGTTCAGCCCACTGAACGAAGTCGCCACCGAAGGCGACGCCCGTGCCCTCCTTGTTTCCGTGGGCGCTGATGTGGAGCACGAGTGGCCGTCTGTTGTCACCGTCCTTGTACTCACCGATGCTGCCGAGGAACCGACAGGCCGTAGAGAACTCCGCGCTGGAGTGAATCGTCTCTACGTGGACTTGGTGGCCAATCAGCGGCGCTACGGCACCGACACCTTGCGCGGCGTCTTCCAGGAGAACGGCTGCTCCAGGCGTTCGGGGCGAAGCTGCGGATCGAATCCGTTGAAGAACGGGTGGGGTCGCCCGTTCGGCATGATGGTGCCCCGGAAGCGCTCGGCGAACGTCTCGGCGTAGCAGTGCTTGCATCCCGGCGACACCTTCACGCATCCCGTCACCGGGTTCCAGGTTTCGTCGGTCCACTCGATCTTCGTTGGCATGGCGGTGCCACGTTCAGTTTCCCCGAGGCGACGGAGGGGTCAAGAAATCTGCCCTCGGGGGGCACTTCCATCGACGGGGCCGACGACCTGCGCCCGGACTCCAACAGCGATAGCGGGCGCCGAACAGCGGCCGTCGGCTCATGCTGCCGTCATGCGCCTGGGGCGACCGCCAGCCGCCAACCTGCCTGCCGGCCGCCAGGGCGGCGTAGGACCCTCGTAGCCGGCGCCCACGCAACGCCGACGCGAGCACGCCGCGTGCTCGCGCCGCTTCGCCTCGAAAGGTCGATCGCATTCTCGACGAGCGCGTTCACCAACGGGACCGCGCCAGTTGCGAGATCATCTGGCGCAACTCCCGATCGTCGATCTCCATGTACCGAAGGACCGTATCGACCAGGGGCTTCCAGGTTGGGACCGCGTACCGCGGCGTGGCGGGCTGTGCCGACGCCGCGATCTCGACCGCCTCGGCGTACGTGACCTTCGAGCGGCGGCGGAGAGTGTTGGCGATCGCTCTCACGCTCCCCCACCGCTGTTCGATAATCTGCGCGACCCTTTGAACATTCCAGTCCACGACCCTCTCCATGTGCTCGGTCGGGCGTTGCTTGAAGAAGTCGGCAGCCGCCCACAGGTCGCCGTCGGCGCCGCCGAAGACGTGGCCCGGCCAGCGATCGTAGAGGTGGCGGGCGGCGACGATTCCACCGAGCTTCATCCGAGCGCCTTCTTCGGGATCGGAGATCCTCCAGGTCATGTCCTGCACGCTGCCGGTCCGCCCCTCCTCGGCGCGCAGTTCGATGTAGGTGAACGTCCGGCCCAGCCCGTCACGCAGCGGATCGAAAGGTGGGCCGCTGCGATCAGTCGCCATACCCCAGCTCCTTGAGGTACTGGTTCATCTTCGCCTCGGCCGCCGCGCGCGCCTTCTCCACCTCGCGCAGCCGCGCCACCGCGGCAGCTACGTCCACGCGCTCCTCCTTCTCGGCCGTCTCGACGTAGCGCGAGATGTTCAGGTTGAAGTCGTTGCGCTCGATCTCATCGAGGGCGACCACGCGCGCGTATCGCTCCACGTTCCCCCAGGCGTGGAACGTGTCGGCGATCTTCCGCACGTCCTCGTCGCGCAGGTAGTTCTGCGCCGTGCCCTCGCGATACTCGCGCGACGCCTCGATGAACAGCACCTTGCCGGCGCGCGCGGCGGCCTTCGCCTTATTGATCACCAGGATCGCGGCCGGGATGCCGGTGCCGTAGAAGAGGTTCGTGGGCAGGCCGATGACGGCCTCGAAGAGGTCGTCGCGCAGTAGGCCCTTGCGGATCTCGCCCTCGCCGGCGCCGCGGAAGAGGACGCCGTGCGGCATCACCACGCCGAGCCGGCCGTCGCGGTTGAGCACGGCGACCATGTGCTGCACGAACGCGAGGTCGCCCTTCGACTTCGGGGGCAGGCCGAAGCGGAAACGGCCGTAGGCGTCGTGCTCGGCGACCTCGCGGCCCCACTCGTCGAGGGAGAATGGCGGGTTCGCGATCACGCGGTCGTAGAGCAGTAGCGCGCCGTCCTTCACCAGCTTCGGGTCGCGGATCGTGTCGCCCTTCTCGATGCGCGCGTCGAACCGTCCGTGCAGCAGCAGGTTCATCTTCGCGATCGCCCACGTGCCCAGGTTCTTCTCCTGGCCGTGGAGGGTGACGTTGCGGGCGTCGCCGCCGTGGCGCTCGATGTAGTGCGCCATCTCGATCAACATGCCCCCCGAGCCGCAGGTCGGGTCGCACACCCGCGTCCGCTCCGTCGGGGCGAGGATCTCGACGATGAGCTGGACCACGCCACGCGGCGTGTAGAACTCGCCGCCCTTCTTGCCGGCGTCGTCGGCGAACCGCTCGATCAGGAACTCGTACGCGCGCCCGAGGAGGTCGGGCTCGGAGAGGTTGGCGTTGCGGAGGTTGAGCCGCGAGAAGTGCTGCACCAGCTTCGACAACACGGTGTCGCGGTTCTTCGCGTCGCCCAGCTTGCGCTCGTCGTTGAAGTCGATGCCGAGGAGCACGCCCTCCAGCTTCGTGCCGTTTTCCTGCTCCAGCGCCGCGCACGCCTTGTTCAACGTCTCGCCGACGTTGGTGGCGACCTTCTGGATCTCGCTCCAGCGCGCGCGCCGCGGCACGAAGAACTGGTGCTCGTCGGGATCCTCGGGGTCCGCGCCGTCGGCGACGAGCGCCTCGCACTCCTCGGCGAAGCGGTCGGAGAGGCGCTTCAAGAACAGCAGGCCGAAGATGAAGTTCTTGTAGTCGGAGGAATCGATCGACCCGCGCAGGATGTCGGCCGCGGACCAGAGGTAGCGCTCCAGCTCGTCGCGCGAGAGCTTCTCGCCCGTCGGGAGCGCGAGCCGGTCGGCGGCGATCGGGGAGCGCCCGGTGCCGTTCCCGCGCGCGCCGTTCGCCGGCGCAGCGGTGTTGTCCGCGCGCTCCGCGCTCGGGGCGGCACCGATGAGCCGCTCGACGATCGCCTTCTTTTCCTTCCCCCCGTCGTCGAGGTCGAGCGCGCGGCACAGCTCCTTGAGCCGGTCGCGCGCGAACGCCTCCAGCACGCTGGTGAGGGCTACCTTCCGCGAGCTGGCGACGGCGGCGACGAGCTGCTCGCGGGCGCGGCGGTCCTCGACGGAGAGCCCGTGCTCATCGACGATCGCGCGCAGCTCGGCGGCAGTGAGATGGTCGAGAATCTGGCGCTTGGAGGGCATGGCGATGGCGGGCATGGTGCCACAGGCCCGGCCGCACAGCGTATCCTGTCCCGCCGATGAGCACCTTCACGTACTCGCCGCCCGAGGCGCACGTGTTCCTGCACACCCTCCGCAAGTACCTGGAGCGGACCGGGAAGGCGTGGATGTCGAACCTGCTCGCCAACGTGGCCTGCGAGTTCATCACCTTCGGGCGCTACTCCGGGCAGCGGTGGAACGCCTATTCGGCCTCCCTCCGCTTGCGCGTGCCGATGGATAGGATCTCTCAATTCTCGCCCACCGCGCGAACCGTGATCCTCGCCGGCGCGAACACGGTGATGCCGTCGGAGGTGGGCTATGACCTCGATGAGTTCGAGGTTGCGCCGGTGATGGAAGTGCCGCCCTCCGAGGATGGGGGCGTGCCCGAGTACGACGCGGGGGGCGACGCAGCGGCCGGCCCCATGGCGGCGGCGCTGCAATGGAGCGCGTTGTCGGATGAGCAGTTCGAGCGCTTGATCTTCTGCATCATCAGCGATGCGAACGGCTACAAGAACCCGGCGTGGCTGACGAAGACGCGCGCCCCCGACAGGGGCCGGGACCTATCGGTGATGCGCGTCCACGAGGACTCCCTCGGCACCTCGATCACCCGCCACGTGATCATCCAGTGCAAGCACTGGCAGTCGAGGTCAATTCCCGTCGAGGAAGTGGCCGACGCGGTGGCGAAGATGAAGCTGTGGGAGCCGCCGCCGGTGGACGTGATCGTCATCGCCACGAGCGGCCGGTTCACCTCCGACGCCGTGGTCTGGATCGAGCGGCACAACCACGAGCGCCAGCGGCCGGAGATCGAGCCGTGGCCGGACAGCCGCATGGAGCTGCTGCTCGCGCGCCGCCCGCACCTCGTCGCCGAGTTCGGCTTGAGGTAGTGGACCGGGGGCTGGGCTACGAACGCCGCTTCGGGCGCCCGGGGGGCGGCTTCGGCGTGCGCGGGGCTTCGAGTAGGGTCGCCAGCGTCACGTCGAAGACGTTCGCCCAGGTGATCAGCGTCCGCAGGTTCATGTTTCGCCCGGCTTCGACCTGCTGCACGTAGCGACCGGACACTCCGATCTGCTCCGCGAGCGCCTCCTGGGTCAGGCCGCTCTCGACGCGCAGCTCTGCGAGCCGACGGCCGAGGTTGCGCAACACGCGGTCGGCGTCGATGGGCACGTCCGCGAGCGTCGAGCACGCTCAGTTTGTGGAACACGAGATGAGCATTTCGTGATAAAGAGAATGGCTACTTGCTGGACGAGCGCATGGCAGTGATCGAACAACACCAGGGCGCGTGGTACGTGCTCATCGGCGCGGCGCAGCGCGGACCGTTCTCAACGGCCCAGGTGCGGGAGCTGGTCGTCGGCGGGAACGTGGATGGAAGCTCCTACGTGTGGCGCGAGGGGTACCGCGAGTGGGTCCAGCTGCGCGCGGTCCCTGAACTCGCGCGGGACCCACCCAAGGCCGCTGATGCGTCCGATCGCGTGGAGGTCGGAGACGAGGCGCCACTGGTTCAGCCGCCCGCACCGGGCCGGTGGCGCGCCGTGGCCTTCATCGACCGGATCTCCACGATCCAGCAGCTCTCGTCGATGTCCCGCGAGGACTACCAGCGAGCGATCTCCGATGACATCAACGAGGGGCTCACGTTGAGCCTCGACTGCCTCACCGAGAAGCTCGAAGGGATGCGGCACGTCGTCGCCGCGCTCGACCGCCTCCGCGGTCGCTTCGCTTCGCTTGGCGGGCTCCTGCCCGTCGAGCTGTGGCAGGAGATGCGGCGCACCCTCGTGGACGATCTCACGAGGCAGCTGCTCCGGCAGTTCCTCCCCCACGCGCGCGAGATGCTGGGCGAGTTGTCGGGGACGCTCGGCGCGGAGCGGTGGGCCGGCGCCGTCCGCCAGATCGAGCGACTCGCTGACGACCCGGGGTGGCTGGACGCCTTCGATCTCACCCTCATCCGCGGCGCGCAGCAGGGGCGCGACGCCAATCGTCGAGTGGCCGCAGCCGTCGCTCCAGCAGCGGCGCCCAGCCAGCCGGCGCCGGCGATGAAGGCGCAAAGGGTCGAGTCGGCGAGCCCGGCCCCGGCCGTCGAGGTGGACCGGTTCAGCAAGGTGGAGATCGACTGACACGCCGTCGCGCGCGAGATCGAAGGCGGCGACGAGGTGATCGCCCGGACGATGACGCGCTCCGCGGCAGCAAGGGGGGTCCATGCGGAAGTACGTAGAGGAGGTGGTCGTTGTCGCCGCGCTCGTCGTCGCCTTTCACCTGAGCGGGTGCGGAAGCGGCGAGGCCCCGCACACCTGCATCGCTGGCGAACAACGCTCCTGCCCGTGCCCAGGAGGAGGCCAAGGCGTACAGGTCTGCTCCGACGACGGGACTCACCTCGGCGCGTGCTCTGCGTGCGGCCTTCCGAACGATCTTGCGTCGGGAGCGTACGGGGACCGCGGTGTCAACCCGATCGACCTCGGCGCCAGCGCATCCGACCTCGGTGCTGGCGGGCCCGACTTCGACGTGCCCGATGCGAACGCGCCGTCGGACCTTGCAGAACGAGAGGCGATGGTACCCGGCGACCTCGGAGAGAATGGCGATCTCCCCAAGGACGGGGGACGCAGCGAAGGCGGGAATCTGGACGCGCTCGGAGGCGATGGCGGATGCCCGCCCCTGGACGGAGGCACTGACGGGTGGGGTGTCGCCTGTGCGGTGGATTTGGACTGCTTCGACGGGAACACCTGCACCGAAGACAAGTGCGTCTGCGGGAAGTGCCAGCACCCAACCCGCTTCGAAGGACTCGGGTGCATGGTGATGAATACCATGGGTACCTGCAGGGAAGGGGCGTGCTGCACGAACTGCTGGGACAGCGTCAACCATCAATGCCGCTACGGCGGCGATGATGTCGCCCATTGCGGAAACCACGGAGCCGTCTGCTCGTCCTGCGACGACAACAACCCATGTACGACCGACCAATGCAACAGCGCGATCTGCGCCAACGTGGTCCTCAGCGACGGTAGTGGTTGTCCAGATGGCACGTGCGTTGGGGGAATGTGCGTGGCGTGCGGGTTGGCAGGCCAAGCCTGCTGCATGTTTGGTGGGATCACGGGATGGTGCCAAGCACCGAACGGCTCTCTCACCTGCTCGAATGGCACCTGCTCAATGTTGACCTGCTACCCGGGCTACGCTGACTGCAACATGAACGCAATGGATGGTTGCGAGGTGAACCTCCGCCGAGACTGGAGCAACTGCGGCGCCTGCGGGAAGGGCTGCCCGAAGGACCAGATCTGCTACGGCGGCGCGTGTGGCTGCCCGAACTGCTGGAACGCATTCCCCAACGCCGCCGCCCAGTGCATCAACAACCAGTGCGTGTTCAGCAAGTGCTCTCTGGGGTTCGCAGACTGCGACGGCAATATCCAGAACGGTTGCGAGGTGAACACCTTCACCGACGGAAAGAACTGCGCCGCGTGCGGCATGGTCTGCCCGCAGAACCTGCCCTATTGCGTCTACGGGGTCTGCTCGAATGGATGCGTTAACGGCCACCTGATCCCGAACCTATGCGTCCAACAAAACGACCCAGAAACCAATGATCCATGGGTCGTTTGCCAAGCCGACTGCAATTCCGCCTGGGTTTCGCACGCCAACGCGAACGGCGGAACCTACCACGCAACCCAAATCTGCCAGACCCTCGGCTACGCCCAGATCGGCAAGTACGGCGGCACCTGCTCCGACATCTGCGGCTATTGCGGAAAGCCCCAGGTGGGGACTTGTGCGAACCCTGGTACGATGATGTTCGACGGCGGCGGCAACCAGGGAATCGACCAATGGGGCCTCATCCTCGGAAGGACGGTCCAGTGGCAGTGCCTCAAGTGACCAACGGGGCGACCTCGCCCCGCGCCAACGGTGGCGCCTGACCCGCGTCTGGACGCATCGGCACTCCTGGAGGCCGCACCCAGTTCATCGACCGTCGCTACTCGAAGCGGTTCGCGGGATCCACTCTGGACGACGACGACCCGGGGCGGACGTAGGGCGTTCGCACCCCGGTCATCGCTGACTTCGGGCCGTCGGGCAGCATCAAATCGCCCGCCCGGCCCGGTGGCAGACGCTCATCGCCACCTCGATGAACCCGCGGCAGAACGCCTCGACGAGAGCGCCTTCGCGGGCGATGACGCGCACCACCCTCTTGTCGAGCCATGACGGCCACCTGCGGCTCCCGCAGCACTCGTCGATCGACTTGAGGTTCCGCCGCAGCGCTTCCCACCTCGTCGGTGCGTTCTCGATGGCCGCCATGCGCCGCAGCTCGTGACGAGTCGCGTGGTCGATCGCCCAGACCCAACCGGCGTCGCGCCCCTCCTGGCAGCAGGCTTCGTGGTCCTGCGCGGCGGCGCCCGCGTGCGAGCGCTTTGGCGCAGGGCACCGGTCGTGCTGGATCGTGGTGGGGTCGTCCATAGCGGATTCCCGGCGGGCGCGGTCAGCGCGGTTCAAGAGCCCCAATAGCGTTCGGGGGTGAAACCCGGTCGGAACCTTCCTGGCAGGAGTGAAGGCGCGGCGACTCCCCCCCCCCCGCACCGACGGTCCCCGGTGGCCGACGGCCCCCCCGCCAGCCATCACCGCGTCATGCTGCCCCACCCGAGCTGGGCGATCATTTCATCCACAGCCGGCGGCTGGTAGCCCGGAAGCGCCTCCTCGATCATCGCGGCTCGGAAGACCTCGCGGTCGCCGGCCCGCCAGCGCTCGATCGCGGAGGCGTCGCCCAACGCGATGACGAGCGCGCTGTCGAGGACGACAATGAGGTCGTCGAGTCCTGCTTGCCGGAGGCCGGCGCCGAGCCCTGACGCGAGCCCGACGTACACCTGCTCCACGATCGGGATGTAGGGGCGCGGCTCGTCGTTGCCCCGGTGGATCTTTTCGCACACCGCGACATCGACCGAGTTGTACCCCCGACACACGAGCGGTCGGGCCTCGTAGCAGCCGCACGCGCAACCTGGGGCGAGGAGCGGGCACGGCGTCGTGTCGGCTGCGCCAGGACCACCGGTCCTTCGACGGAGCGCCGAAGCGGAGGCTCGTTCTCGGAGGGCAGTAAGCTCACCCTCGCCGAGGCTCAAGCGCAGCTCACCGATGAGGCGCGCCAGTTCGGGGAGGGAGAGCAGGATCGCCTGGGAGCAGCACCACGCGCAGCCCTTCGCGCACGCGATGGGCGCGAACGCGAGCTGCCCCGCGGGGAGGTACTGCCGCCCGAGCGCGTACGCGCGGCGCGCGACCTGAACCACCTTCGGTAGGGATTGGTCCCCATCGAGGATCGCCCGGGTGGCTCGGTACGCGGCGTCGCGGACGCGAGCGACGTGCCGCAGGTTTTTTTCGGAAGGAGGCGCGGAGCCGGGCGGCGCCGGTGGTTGGTGGGCGGAGTTCATTGGCAAGCCGAGGCTGCCCCGGCGGCCACTGGCGGTCAAGGGAGGCCCGCGCCCGAGGCCCGCGCCCGATCGCGGGAGGGGTGCCCCAGTTCCGAACGAGCCGGCCGCCCAGTCGGCGACAAGCCCGAGCGACACCGCCGTACGACACCGAAAGCACCCTTCCGGGACGCCCCCTGCTGGGCACCCCGGTCCCCTCGGGGCGCGCCTCGGCTACGGGCACCAGGATTTTGGGACGCGAGATGGGGGACAGACGATCTCGGACGGCTAACTCCGGCCCCAAAGGCATGGAGAAGATGTTCAGCAGGTACAAGATCGTTGAGTCGGCCGGCTCCTTCGTTGTCACGGACGCGCCGGACGCCCCGCCGGGTGGCACCCGCTATTGGAAGGAACATCCGACCCTGGAGGGGGCGGCGGAGGACGCCGCGATGTTGGTGGAGGAGGAGCTGGCCCGACTCGAAGACGACGACTAGACCGTCGCCGTCACGCCGGCGACGGCGCGGGCGATCGTTGACTTAACCGAGCAAGCCCCCGGCTGTGCCGGGGAGACTCCCGAAGTTTGACAGCTCCGGGAGTAGCTGCGGACGCTCCCCCCTCGTGAACCGGCCAGGGCTCAACGAG
>JAJXSP010000045.1 GCA_021784515.1 Myxococcales bacterium
GGGTCGGGATCCAGGCGCTGCCGCTGCCGCCGTCGCTGATCGCGCTCCTCTCGCCGCGCGCGGTGGAGCTGCGCGAGCTCGCCGCGCCGGGGCTGGCCGGGTGGCAGTCGATCTCGCTCGCGCCCGCCGGCACGGCGCGCGAGGTGGCGCGGCTGGCCGCGTTCACCGCGGCGCTGTTCGCCGCCAGTCGCCTCGGCGCCAACGGGGACCGGGCACGGCGGCTCACCCGCGTCATCGCCGCGATGGTCGCCGTCGAGTGCGCGCTGGCCGTCTTCCACAAGGCGATCAACACCCACCAGGTCTACGGGTTCGTCGCCATCCACGGCGGCGACCACATCCTCGGCAGCTTCGGCAACGCGAACCACCTGGCCGGCTACCTCGGCCTCGGGATCCCGCTCGCCGTCATCGCCGCGCGGCGCGCGCGAGAGCCGACGGAGGGCCGGCTGTGGTGGGCGGTGGCGGCGGCGGGCACGGTGATGACGGCGCTCACCCTGTCGCGCAGCGGGATGGTCGGCCTGGTCGCCGCGACGGTGACGCTGTGGCTCCTCGCGCCGCGCGCCGGGCTGCGCGCCCGCCGGAGCTGGAAGCCGCTGGCGGCGGTGCTCGGGGTGGCGGCGCTGCTCGTCGCCCTCGCGGAGCGCACCAACGCCGGCTTCTCGATGAAGCTGATGACCCTGCTCCACCCCTCCCGCCTGTTCGTCGAGGAGAAGGTGCAGGCCTGGCGCGACGCGCCCCGGATGATCCACGACTTCTGGCGCGCCGGCGTCGGGCGGGGCGCCTTCGAGGAGGTCTTCCCCGGCTACAAGCGGCTCGCCGACGCGATGACCTTCACCCACCTCGAGGACGCGCCGCTCCAGGTGCTGTGCGACCTCGGCGTGGTCGTCGGGGCGCTGCTGCTCGTGGCGTGGCTGGTCGGGCTGTGGCGTGCGATCGGGCGGCGGGAGCCGAGCGCCACCTCGATCGGGGCGGCGGCGGCGCTGGTGGGCATCACCGCGCACGAGCTCGGTGACTTCAGCCTCGACGCGGCGGGCGCGGTGGGGCTCACCGTGGCGGTGCTGTGGGGCATCGCGCTGCCGGCGGGATCGCAGTCGGCGGTGTGGCCCCTCGGGCGCCCGCTCCGGCTGGCGTTCGTGATCGCGGGCGCGCTCGTGGCGACGCTCGGCCTTTGCGCCGGGTGGCGCGGCGACCTGTACCGCGACCTCGCGGCCGTCGAGAGCGCCTCCCGCGACCCGCAGCGCGCCGACCTCGCCCCGGTGCTGGGGCCGGCGATCGAGCGCCACCCGGCCGAGCCGTGGTTCCACCTCGTCGCGGGCGTCGATCGGATCCGCCACCGCGATCCGGCCGCGGCGCTGCGCGAGCTGGGGCGCGCGATGGCGCTCGACCCGACGGCGTGGCGCCCGCACCAGGCGGTGGCCGAGGCGCTGTGGCTGCTCGGCCGTCGCCCGCAGGCGCTCCTCGAGTATCGCTACGCCTACCGCAACTCGGGCTTCAACGAGGCGGTGGCGAGCTCGCTCCTCCGGCACCGGGGCATCGACGCCGAGAGCCTCGATCGCTTGGCCGGCGACGACGTCGAGGTGCTCGAGCCGCTGGTGACCTACCTCGGGCGGATCGGGAGGTTGAAGCTCGCCGCGCACGAGGCGCGCCGCCTGGTGGCGCTGCGCCCCGATGACACGCTGGCCCACCGCATCCTGGCGCGCGACGCGCTCGCCACCGAGCGTCCGGAGGAGGTGCTGCGCGAGGCGGGGGCGTTGCCGGCGGGCGATCCCGAGCGCGCGGTGCTGCTCGCGCAGGCGCTCGACCGCCTCGACCGCGGCTCCGAGGCGGACGCGGCGATCGCGCAGGGGCTGGCCACCGCGCCGACGGTGGAGCTGGGTGAGTTCGCGGCGGCGCGCGCGCTCGAGGCCGATCGCCCCGCGGACGCGCTCGCGGCGCTCGGGCGCATCCCGCTGCAGGACCTCTCGCCCCCCGAGCTGGGGCGGCTGCACCGCCTGCGCGGGCGCGCCCTCGAAGCGAGCGGCAAGGTGCACGATGCGATCCTCGAGCTGGTCGCCGCGACCCGCATCGACGGCACGCCGGAGAGCCGCCTCGACCTTGGCGCGATCTACGAGCGCGCCGGGATGGACCGGGCCGCACTGCTCGTCTACCGCCAGCTCGCGCGCTCGTCGCCGTCGGTGCCGCCCGAGGTGAAGGAGCGCCTGCATCGGGTGGAGGCCGCGCTCGGCGGCCCGGCCCCGGCGATCTCCGGCTCCTCCGCCGGCACGCCGCCGCCGCTGCCGTTCGAGGAGGGAGAGGAGGAGGGCGAGGGGGCGGGGGCGAGCGGCGAGGCCGAGTGAGCGCGGCTAGCGTCGGCCGAGCGCACGCCGCATGACCCGCCACACGAACGGCGCGCACGCGACGAGGAACACCGCCTCCGCCATCGCCGCCCGCGCCACCGACGTCGAGGGCAGGAGGCGGCCGAGCAGCGCGTCGATCCCCACCACCAGCGCCGTCGCTCCCAAGAGCGGCGCCGCCGTCGTCCCGAGCGCCCGCGCCCCCTCGGACCCCGGCCGCTCCATGATCAGGAACGCGAGCAGGATCGTCGTCACCATGAACACCACGAGCCCCGCCGAGCAGCCCGCCGCCACCGCCCCCAGCCCTGGCACGATCCCGACGAACAGGCGCGCCAGGCCGTAGCTCGCGGCCGCCGAGCCGAGCAGCACGCCGAGGAACAGCTTCTGCCAGTTCAGCGTGTAGAAGGCCATCTGCGCCACGAACACCACCACGTAGCAGTAAATCCCGACGAGCGAGAGGCGCGCCGCCGACACGCCCGGCGCGTACTTCGGCAGCAGGAGGTGCACCGCCGGCGGCAAGGCGAGCGCGAGCGCGCCCGAGATCACCGCGAAGCCGACGGAGAGCACGCGCAGCGGCTCGATGACCAGCGGCGCGAGGTCCGCCGGACGGCCGGTGCGCCCGTACTGCTCCGAGAGGCGCGGATAGAGGATCGCCGCCGGGACGCCGGCGACGCCGGTCATGAAGGTGGTGAGCAGGAAGGCGATGCCGTAGTAGCCGAGGTGCGTGGAGTCGAGCTTCTCGAGGATCACCGTGCGATCGATCGAGGTGAGCAGGGTGGTGCCGAACACGATCAGCGTCATCACCAGCCCGATGCCGAGCTGCTGGCGCAGTACGCGGAACCGGATCTCGAGCCGCGGCACCTCCGAGCGCACGACGAGGTAGCCGGTCTCGCACGCCGCCTGGAGCGCGAGGCCGGCGACGAAGCCGCCGAGGCCGGCGGCCCAGATGAGCGGGATGCTGGCCAGCGCGGCGACGGCGCCGATGAGGAGCGAGGTGCTCGATTCGCGAAAGCGGTTCTGCGCCTTGAAGAGGGTGACGTAGTACGCCTTCACCTGGTTGGTGAAGAGCACCGCCACGAGCGCCAGCAGGATCGGCCGCTCCGACGGGCGCGGCCAGAAGATCGAGACCACCGCGGTGGCGAGCGCGCCGATGCCCGCGGTGGTGAGCGCGAAGGAGAAGACGGTGCGCTTCACCTCGGCGACGGCCGCGTCGTCGCCGCGCCCCCGCAGGACCGGGAGGTTGCGGTGCATGCCGAAGATCGAGCCGAGGTGGAGGAGCTGGCCGTAGTCGACGATGAGGCGCATCCCGAGCCAGATGCCGAAGACGGGCGGGCCGAGGAGGAACGCGGCGAGCCAGGTGCCCACCGTGCCCGCGGCCTGCGAGACGGCGGTGGCGCCGGAGAACTGCATGGCGCTCTTGATGAGGGTCCGCCGCAGCGACGGTGCGGGCGCCGGGGTGGGAGCGGGTTCTGCCGCCTCGCTCATCGCGCGACCTCGCCGGCCGCGTCGTGAACGGCCGGCGCGCCGTCGACCACCAAGGGCCCGATCAGGAACAAGTTGATCAAAGATCGCCGTCGAGGCGCCCGATCCGGCGAGGCGCGACGAGGGAGAATACTTTCTGTATTTGACCGAGGCGCAACGAGGCCGGTCGGGATGGATCGACGGTGAGATTGAGCAAGTTGTTCCTGATCGGGCCCCAAGGATGGGCGTCGAACCTTGTCCACCCGGACCCTTTCGACTAGCGTACCGGCAACGATCGTGGAGAACCCTGTCATCGCCACCCGGATTCGAGCAAGGAGCGGGCAGTTAGCACCCGCCCCGAGGGGTGTCAAGGGAGGCGTCCCGGCGCCCCACCGTCGGAGGAGACCTTCGCAGCCGTGACCATCCGCCTCCTGACCACCGTCGACGAGGTGCGCGCGCTCGTCCCTGCGTGGCGCTCGCTCGCCGCCGCCGAGCCGCGCGACAACCCGTTCCTCTCCCCGGAGTGGACCATCTCCTGGCTCGAGGCGACGCCCGGCCTTACGCCGCTCGTCTTCGCCGCCACCGACGGCGATGCGCTGCGCGCGCTCCTGCCGCTCGCGGTGCGGCGCGGGCGGCTCGGGCGCGTCGCCTCGTTCGTCGAGGGGAACGATTACGGCCTGCTCGCCGAGGGCGATCGGGCGGCGGCGGCGGGTGCGCTCGCCGCCGCGCTCCGCGACGAGCGGGCGCGCTGGGATGTTCTCCAGCTCGGCGATCTCGTGCCCGACCGCGACGACGGCGCGCTCCTCGAGGCGGCGCTCCTCGAGGCCGGCCTCGCGGTCGCCCCGTTCGTGACCGGCGCCTACCCCTACGTCAGCACCGACGGCGATCTCGCAGCCTACGAGCGCACCGTCGGCAAGAAGGTGATCAACGAGCTCAAGCGGCGCCAAAAGCAGCTCGAGGCGCTCGGCCCGGTGGAGTTCGTCCAGGCCACCACGCCCGACGAGGCGGCGCGCTACTTCCCCGCCATCGTCGACCTGCACCGCCGTCGCTGGCAGGATCGCAGCGACACCTCGGGCCTGTCCGACGACAAGCGCACCGAGGCGATGCGGCTCGCCGCCGGGCGCCTCGCCGAGAGCGGCCGCTTCGCGCTCGATCTGATGCTCCACGACGGGCGGGTCGTCGCATACAGCTACGGCTTCCGCACCCGCGATCGGCTCGGCTACTACTCGCCCGGCTTCGACCCGGCGTGGGCGCCGTTCTCCGTCTCGAAGATCCTCCTGCACCGCCAGATCCGCGGCTGCTTCGAATCGGGCCGCGCGGAGTTCGACTTCGGCAAGGGCGTCGAGTCGTACAAGGAGGTGTGGGCCAGCGGCACGCGCCCGGCGACGACGCTGCTGGTCACGCACGAGGGCGCGGCGAGCCGCCTCGCGGGCCGCGCATTGGCGGCGCGCGAGGAGGTGATCCGGAGGCTGAAGACGAAGCCGAAGGTGGTGCACTTCAAGCGCGTCACTCTCGGGCGCGTCCGGCACGCGATGGCCGCCGCCGCCTCCGGCGAGACGGCGCGCAGAGCGGTCGCCGTGCTGCAGCGATCCTGGACCGACCGCGGTGGCCGCGGCACCGCGCGCCGCATCGTCGAGCGCGGCCTCGCGTCGATTCACGAGAGCGCCGTCGCCCTGCTCTTCACCCGTGCGCTCCCCATCGACGCGCCGGCGCCGCGCGACCGGATCACCGTCACGCAGCTTCGCCCCTCGGAGTACGCAGCGTTCGCCGAGGCGATGGGCCGGCTCGACGTCGCCGCGGTGGTGGCCCGCCACTATCGCGGCTACCGGTGCTGGGTCGCCCACGTCGACGGCGCGTTCGCCAGCTACGTGTGGACGATCACCGAACGCCAGGTCAACGTCCTCGAGATCGGCGAGGCCCTCGATCTCTCCGACGACCTCTTCTTCGAGGATGCCTACACGCTGCCGCCCTACCGCGGCAGCGGCCTCTACCAGCTCCTGCTTCAGCACGCCATGGCTGCCTCGCGGGCGCGGCGCGCGATCCTCGTGGTCATCGACGGCAACGCCGCGTCGATCCACTGCAGCGAGAAGTGCGGGTTCGCCCTCGCGCGCCGCGTGCGCCGCGAGAGCTGGCTCGGCAAGGTCAAGCTCACCGAGCTGCCGCCCGGCTAGAACACGTTCTAGCGCCGCGCCGCGCGGCCGAAGATCCAGCCCGCGATCATCAGGCCGATCCCCGCCACGCGGAAGATCAGCGCGGCGTCGCGCCACGGCGGCAGGCCAAACAGGCGCAGCCGCGCCGCGACGGCGAAGGCGAGGCACGACACGCCCACCGCGAAGGCGATCCGCGCCGCTCGCAAAAGCCGCGCCTCCGACGACGGCACCGGCACCGGGCGCGCCATCGGCGACAGCATGCGCCGCCGCGACTTGCGCCGCTTCTTCTGCGTCATCGCGCCGCCCCGTCGAGGAGCAGGAAAAGCTGGCGCACGATGCGCGCGGTGGCGCCCCAGATGTGGAAGCCCCGCCAGTCGTACTGGTGCATCGTGTAGGTGACGCCGAGGAACTGGCGGTCGCCGTCGGTGGAGTAGCGCGCCGGGTCGCGGAGCGCGGCGAGGTCGGCGTAGAACGCGTCGGCCACCTCGTCGCGCGCCGGCCGCAGCACGATCGGCCCCTCGACGCGCGCCACCACCGGCGTGATGACGTAGCGCGAGGGCGTCGGCTCGTCGTCGAGCCAGCCGAGCACGCGCACCGACGGCGGCGCGATGCCCAGCTCCTCCTCCGCCTCGCGGATCGCGGTGGCGCTCGCGTCGGCGTCGGACGTGTCGCTGCGCCCGCCGGGGAAGGCCACCTGCCCGGCGTGCGCGCGCAGCCCGCCATCGCGCACGATGAACAGCAGGCGATCGGGCGCGCCCGCCTCGACGACGATCGGCACCAGCACCGCCGCTCGGGCGTAGCCCTCGATCGCCATCGGCCGGCGCTCGCGCTGTCGCAGCGCCCCCGCCAGCGCCTCGTGGTCGAGGGCGGGCAAGGTCACGGGAAGATCTTCCCCGGGTTGAGGAGGTCGTCGGGATCGAAGGCGCGCTTCATCCGCCGCTGCAGCGCGAGCAGCGGCGGCGCCTGCTCCCAGGGGACGTACTTCTGCTTGAGCAGCCCGACACCGTGCTCGCCGGCGAGCGTGCCGCGCAGGTCGAGGGTGGCGCGGATGATCCCATCCTTCGCGCGCTCGATCGCCTGGTCGCGCGCAACGTCGCCCGGCTCGTCGTCGACCAGCAGGTTGATGTGGAGGTTGCCGTCGCCGGCGTGGCCGTAGGTGGCGCATTGCACCCGCTCCGCCGCCGCGATGGCGTCCACGCGCCGCAGCATCTCCGGGATCGCGCTCCGCGGCACCACCACATCCTCGGGGATCTTGCGGCGATGCAGCATCTTCAGGGTGGGGTTGGCGCGGCGCCGCGTCTCCCACAGGTCCCGTCGCTGCTGCTCGTCGCTCGCCACCAGCAGCTCGCACGCCCCGGCGGCCTCGCATGCTGCGGCGCAGCGAAGCAACTGCGCCTCGAGCCCCTCGGGCGCGCCGTCCAGCTCGACGATCAGCGCCGCGCCCGCGCCCTCGGGGAAGCGGTACGGCGCGCGGCCGCGCAGGTGGTCGATCGTCGCGCGATCGAGCAGCTCGAGCGCGCGCGGGCGCTCGCCCGCCTTGATGATGCCGCCGACGGCGCGCCCCGCCGCGAGCGCGTCCGGGAAAGCCGCCAGGAGCGTGGCCACCGCCGGCGGTTTCGGCAGCAGCTTGAGGGTGATCTCCGTCGCCACGGCGAAGGTCCCCTCGCTGCCGACGATCGCCGCCACCGTGTCATATCCCGTCACACCCTTCGGCGTCCGGCGCCCCATGCGGACGGTCTCGCCGCCCATCAGCACCGTCTCGAGGCCGAGCACGTACTCGCGGGTCACGCCGTACCTGAAGGCGCGCGGCCCGCCCGCGTTCTCGGCGACGTTGCCCCCGAGCGAGCAGGAGGCGAGCGAGGCCGGGTCGGGCGGATAGAAGAGCCCGCGCGCCTCGACGGCCGCGATCAGGTCGCCGGTGATCACGCCCGGCTCGACCACCGCCAAGAGGTCGTCCTCGTCGATCTCGCGGATCGCCGTCATGCGCTCCGTCGACAGGACGATCCCCCCGCGCACCGGCAGCGCGCCGCCGGTCATCCCGCTGCCCGCGCCGCGCGGGGTCACCGGCAGGCGGTGCTCGCGCGCGAGGCGCAGCACCAGCTCCACCTCGGCGCGCGACTCGACGAGCACCGCGCACTCGGCCGGGTAGCGGCCCAGGCCCGACTCGTCGATCAGGAACCGCTCCAGCCGCTCCTCGTCGCGAATCACCCGCGACGGGCCGAGCTCACGCCCGAGGAGCTGGTAGACGTCGAGCGTCACGCCTCTTCCATACGGCAAACGGGAGTGGAATGCGATCCCGCTCCCGTTCCGGTCCCGCTGCTACGAGCCGGGACGTGCTGCAGCGAGCGCTCAGACGTTGAACGACGAGCCGCAGCCGCAGGTGCTCTTGACGTTCGGGTTGCCGAACTTGAAGCCCGCGCCCTGCAGCCCTTCGACGTAATCGACCTCGGTGCCCATCAGGTACTGCAGGCTCATCTGGTCGACGACGAGCTTGACGCCGTGGCTCTCGAAGGTGCGGTCCACGCCCTCGGTGACCTGGTCGAAGTAGAGGTCGTACGCGAAGCCGGAGCAGCCGCCCCCGACGACGCGCAGGCGCAGCCCGAAGTGCTCCTCGATCCCCTCGGCCTGCTTGATCTCGAGGACCTTCTCGGCGGCCTTCGGCGTGAGCCCCAGCATCGGGCGATCGGCCTCGGCCTCGGGCGGGGTCTCGACGGGCGCGGCGACGGTCGGGTTGTGACAAGCGTCCATGGACTCTCCTTCTCTCGTTGTGAAGCCTAGCGCGCCGCGCTCGCGGCGACCACGTTCTTGCGGCCCGTCTTCCAGAGCCGCGACAGCCAGCCGCGCTCCGAATCCATCTTCTTTTGGATCATCATCAGCCCCTCGATGAGCGCCTCGGGGCGGGGCGGGCAGCCCGGCACGTAGACGTCCACCGGGATCACCTGATCGATGCCCTTGAGCACCGAGTAGCCGAGCTGGAACAGCCCGCCGCAGTTGCTGCACGAACCCATCGACAGGACGTACTTCGGCTCCGGCATCTGGTCGTACAAGAGTCGGATGCGCGAGGCCATCTTATAGGTGACGGTGCCGGCGACGATGATCAGGTCGGCCTGGCGCGGGGTGGCGCGCGGCGCCGAGCCGAAGCGCTCCAGGTCGCCGCGGGGTCCGCCGGTCTGCATCAGCTCGATGGCGCAGCAGGCGGTGCCGAACAGCAGGTACCAGGTCGAGTTCTTGCGGGCCCAGTTCAGCAGGTCTTCGACCTTGGTGAGCAGGATCCCGTCGTTCGCCATCGAGGTGGACATGTCGTTCTCCGGTCAGTCGCGTGGCCGACGGTGTTTAGCACGAATCGGTGCGCGCTGATCCACATCGCCGAGCTTCGGAATCCAACCCGCACGTTAGGGTAAAGGTTGACTGCCCGAGCGTCAAGGGAAGCCGCGCGTGGCTTGATCCACCCGGGCACCCAAACTAGGGTTCCTTCCACCGAGGGATGAGATGGACTTCCAGAGCTACCTGAAGCAGGTGAAGGGCGCGATCCGCGAGATCACCGTCGAGGACGTGGCGCGCAAGAAGCCGGCGCGGCTGATCGACGTCCGCGAGGGCGACGAGTGGCAGGAGGGCCACATCCCCGGCGCCACCTGGATCCCGCGCGGCAAGCTGGAGCTGCGGATCGAGGACGCGGTGCCGGGACGCGACGAGGAGATCGTCATCTACTGCGCCGGCGGCACGCGCTCGGCGCTCGCCGCCAAGGCGCTGGGCGAGCTGGGCTACACCAACGTCACGTCGCTCGCAGGGGGCTTTTCCGCTTGGAGGCGCGCCGGCCACGCCTTCGACAAGCCGTTCGTCCTCACGCCGGCGCAGAAGTCCCGCTACGCGCGCCACCTCATGCTGAACGAGGTCGGCGAAAAGGGGCAGGAGAAGCTGCTCAAGGCGAAGGTGCTCCTCATCGGCGCGGGCGGGCTGGGCGCGCCCTCGGGGCTCTACCTCGCCGCCGCCGGCGTCGGCACGATGGGCTTCGTCGACGACGACGTGGTGGACGAGTCGAACCTCCAGCGCCAGGTGATCCACTCCACCAAGCGCGTCGGGGTGCCCAAGGTCGAGAGCGCCGCGCAGACCATCGCCGACCTCAACCCCGACGTGAAGGTGGTGCAGCACCCGGTGCGCCTCACCTCGGAGAACGTCCTCGACATCCTCGCCGGCTACGACGTGATCGTCGACGGCACGGACAACTTCCCGACGCGCTACCTGCTCAACGACGCCTCGCTCATCCTGCGCAAGCCGGTGGTCAACGCGTCGATCTTCTCCTTCGAGGGGCAGGTCACGATCTTCCGGCCGTTCGAGGGGCCGTGCTATCGCTGCCTGTACCCCGAGCCGCCGCCGCCCGGGATGGCGCCCTCGTGCAACGAGGCGGGTGTGCTCGGCGTGCTGCCCGGCGTGGTCGGCCTCATCCAGGCCACCGAGGCGGTGAAGTTGATCCTCGGCATCGGCAAGCCGCTCGTCGGGCGCCTGCTCCAGTACGACGCCCTGAACATGAAGTTCCGCGAGTTCAAACTCCCGCGCGACCCGAAGTGCGTGGTGTGCAGCGAGCCGGGGAAGAAGATCGAGCTGATCGATTACGAGCAGTTCTGCTCGGGGAACTTCGGCGCCGCCTCGGCGCACTGATCGCCCGGGCCGCGACCGGGCGCCTTCCTTGACAACACGGGAGGCGCCCGCCCTAATGTCCGCGCGTGATCGGGATCGGCTCCACCGTCGGAAATTACGAGGTGATCGCCAAGCTGGGGTCCGGGGCCATGGGGTCGGTCTACCTGGCCGAGCACCCCTCGATCGGCAAGCGCGTCGCGCTCAAGGTGATCCACACCGACCTCGCGGCGAACGCCGAGATGGTGTCGCGCTTCTTCACCGAGGCGCGCGCGGTCACCCAGATCCAGAACGAGCACATCATCGACGTCCAGAACTACGGCCAGACGCCCGAGGGCGACAACTTCATCATCATGGAGTTCCTCGACGGGCGCGGTCTCGGCACGCTGCTCAAGGAGCAGCGCGTCCTGCCGCTGCGCGACGCGCTGCACGTCGCCGTGCAGGTGGCGAGCGGGCTTTCGGCCAGCCACGAGCGCGGCATCGTCCACCGCGACCTCAAGCCCGACAACATCTTCCTCATCCGGCGGCCGCACGACCCGCTGTTCGTCAAGATCCTCGACTTCGGGCTGGCCAAGCTCACCCAGGGCGGCGGCGCGCTGTCGCACAAGACACGGGCGGGGAGCGTGCTGGGGACGCCGCACTACATGGCGCCGGAGCAGTGCGAGGGTCGACCCGACATCGATCACCGCGTCGACATCTACGCCCTCGGCTGCATCCTCTACGAGATGCTGTGCGGCCGGGTGCCCTTCCCCGGCGAAGGCTTCGGCGAGGTGCTGGTGAAGCACCTCCGCGAGCCGCCGATGCTGCCGTCCCGGATCAGCCCGAACGTCCCGAAGTCCGTCGAGCAGATCATCCTCCACGCACTCGCGAAGAAGCGCGACGGCCGGTTCCGCGACATGGGGGAGTTCCTCTCGGCGCTCCAGGATCCCGACCGCTACGCGGGGGCCCTCCTGGGCGACCAGCCCGTCGACGAGACGGTGAAGCACTACGCGGCGGCGCCCGCCGTCGCGGTGAGCGAGCAGAAGACGCGGATGCTCGATGCGCCGTCGCTGCCGCCCGTGGGCGCGAACTCGGCGGCGACGATGATCCTGATGGACGCGCCGAGGCTGCCCGTGGCTGCGCCGCCGTCGCCGCGTCTGCCGCCGGTGCAGATCGCGCCGGTGCCGCAGCCGCCGCCGCCCGAGGCTTCGACCTTCACCGGGCTCGACGCGCCGTCTCGCAGCCGCTCGTCGCGCGCGGCGGTGATCGTGGCGGGCACGCTCGGCGCGATCGCGCTGCTGGGCGGCGGCGCGTGGCTCGCCATCGGGAGGACGCCGGCGCCGCCGGTGGTGGTGGCGACCGATCCGGTCGGCGCGGAGGTGTGGCAGGGGGGCAAGCCCGTCGGACAGACGCCCTACGTCGTCCGCCTCGCGCGCGGCGACGGCGTCGACCTCGTGTTCAAGCGCGCCGGCTACGCGGAGGCGCGGCGGCGCATCGTCTCGGACGGAAGCCCGGCGCTCACCTTCAAGCTCACGCCTCTGCCGCCGCCCGCCGAGGCAACGCCGGCGAACGAGGCGCCCGTCGACGCGGCGCCTCGCGACAAGAGGGAGAAGCCCGTCGCGCAACCGGCGCCCCGCTCGCCGGCCGGCACCGAGGTCACGGCGCATTCCGCCGCGACCCCGAAAAAGCCGAAGCGCTTCGACGTCCATCCGGACGACGTGGTGGAGCCCGCCTTCTAGCGACGCTCCGCAGGCTCGCCCCCAAACATCCCAGCGAACGTGCTTCCAGCCCGGACCACCGTCGGTGCCGCTTGACGCCCGACGGTGCGGCGCGCGACAATTCCGCCTCGCGCCTGGGCTGGCGCTTCCCCGGAGAGTGGCGATGCGAACGCTGTGTTCGACCCTGGTCGCGGTCTCGGTGCTGGCGCTCGGTGCGGGCGCGGCCGACGCCAGACCGTCCGACGACACGCAGTCGGCGAAGGAGCACTACAAGCGCGGCACCACGCTCTACGACCTCGGCAAGTACGACGAGGCGATCGTCGAGTTCCAGCAGGCCTACGAGCTGAAGGACGACCCCGTCCTCCTCTACAACATCGCCCAGTCCTTCCGGCTGGCGAACAAGTACCAGGACGCCCTTCGCTTCTACAAGACGTACCTCCGCAAGTCTCCGCGCGCGCCCAACCGCGACGAGGTGGAGACGAAGATCGCGGACATGGACAACCTGATCCAGCAGCAGGCGAAGGTGGCGGCGATGCCCTCGGCCGACGTGGTGCCGCCCAAGGGCGACAGGCCCGCCGACATCGGCGCGCGCCCGGCGCGGTCCGAGCGCGCGGTCGCGGCGTCGAGCCGCACCCCGGCGCAAGAGACGCCCGCGCCCGTCGAGACGCCGCAGCCGATCGAGCAGCCCGTCGAGCAGCCGGTCGAGAAGCCGGTCGAGCAGCCGGTGGCCGCCGAGACCGCCCCCGACAAGGACGAGAAGCCGCCGCTCGTCGGTGAGACGAAGCCCGAGACGAAGCCGGAGACGCCGGCGGAGGGCGGCGAGCCGAGCGCGCCCAAGCCGGGCCGCACCCTCGTCATCGCGGGCGTGGTGGTGGCCATCGCCGGGGTGGCGATCGCCGCCGCGGGCATCGGCCTCGGGGCGGTCGCCTCGAGCGACTCGAAGAAGCAGGAGCAGGCCGCGATGTTCGACCCGGCGCTCGATTCGCAGGGCCGCAGCTTCGGCACCCTCGGGCCGGTGCTGGCGGCCGCCGGCGGCGCGGTCGCGCTCACCGGCATCATCGTCGCCGCCATCGGTGCGACGCGGAAGCCCGCCGAGCAGCCGAAGGTCTCGCTGCTGCCCTCCGTCGGCCGCGACGGCGCCGGCGCGGCGCTCCAGATGCACTTCTAGCCGACCCCCTTCCAGCCAACCCCCCCGTCTGCCGACCGGCAAGATCCCCACCGACGAGAGACCTTCAAATTTTCGTCGGCGTTCGCGCGCCGCGTGCGCTACAAACAGCGGACGCATGACTCCATCGCCAGCGCCCTTTTCCTTCCCCGGCCTCTTCGATCCGCACCATTTGAAAGAGCTGCACGCGGCCTGGGAGCGCGCGGTGGCCGACGCCGACGCGGCGCTGTTCGCCCGCTACGTCACCCACCGCGACGCCGTGCGCGCCTCGCGTGACGATCTCGGTCCCGTCGAGCGCTCGACCCTGCTCACCGATCTCGCGCCGCACGTCGGGCGGTTCGTGGCCGACCTGTTCGGCGTGTCGGCGCAGCGCGAGGCGGCCCGCACGGCGACGGCCGCCGAGCGGGTGGTGTTCCGCTTCAAGGACGCCTTCGTCAAGCGGCGGGCGAGCAAGCGGCAGGTGACCGACGGCGACGGGGCGATCGCGCGCGGCGCGGCGGTGCTCGAGCGTGCCGGCGCGGCGCGCGCGCACCATGACGACGAGGCGGCGGTGGCGGCGGCGGTCTGCCACCTGCTCGACCACGAGGCCGATCTGAAGCAGCGCCCGGTCGACGATCCCGAGCTGTGCGCCTTGCGCGCCGACCTCGCCGCCGTCGAGGAGTGGGTGGTGGCGCGGAGGCCGGCGCTCGAGCACCGCTGGCGGAGCTACCACGCGCCGCACGCGCTCGACTTCGGCAAGCTGGTGCAGCTCCGTCGTCCCGACCCGAAGCTGCCCGAGCTGATGGTCGGCCCGGCGGAGACGCGCCGCGCTCGCGACGGCTTCAAGCTCACCGACCGGCGCATGAAGCCGCTCGAGGTGGCGGGCGAGGTCGACTACTGCCTCTACTGCCACGATCGCGACAAGGACTCCTGCAGCAAGGGCCTGCGCGACGCGAAGAGCGCCCCCCGGGCGAACCCGCTCGGCATCCCGCTCGAGGGCTGTCCGCTCGACGAGAAGATCAGCGAGATGCACCTGCTCATGCGGCAGGGCGACGCGATCGCCGCGCTCGCTCTGGTGTGCATCGACAACCCGATGCTCGCCGGCACCGGCCACCGCATCTGCAACGACTGCATGAAGGCCTGCGTGTTCCAGAAGCAGGAGCCGGTGAACATCCCGCAGATCGAGACGGGCGTGCTCACCGACGTGCTGGCGCTGCCGTGGGGCTTCGAGATCTACGGCTTCCTCACGCGCTGGAACCCGCTCGACTTCCGCCGCCCCTACGCGCTGCCCTACAACGGCAAGAACGTGCTCGTCGTCGGGCTCGGCCCGGCCGGCTACACGCTGGCGCACCACCTGTGCAACGAGGGCTTCGGCGTGGTGGGCATCGACGGGCTCAAGCTCGAGCCGCCGCCGCAGAAGCTCCTCGACGAGCCGCTCCACGATTACACGTCGATCGAGGGCGAGCTGGACGAGCGCGTGCTCGCCGGCTTCGGCGGCGTCAGCGAGTACGGCATCACGGTGCGCTGGGACAAGAACTTCCTCACCGTGCTCTACGCCACGCTCGCGCGGCGCTCGACGCTGCGGATGTTCGGCGGCGTGCGTTTCGGCGGCACGATGACGCTCGAGGACGCCTGGCAGATGGGCTTCCACCACGTCGCGATCGCCGCCGGCGCGGGCAAGCCCACGCTGATCGATCTCGAGAACAACCTCATCCGTGGCGTGCGCAAGGCGAGCGACTTCCTGATGGGGCTGCAGCTCACCGGCGCGCAGAAGCGCTCGTCGCTGACCAACCTCCAGGTGCGGCTGCCGGCGGTGGTGATCGGCGGCGGCCTGACGGCGATCGACACCGCCACCGAGCTTTGCGCCTACTACGTCGTGCAGGTGGAGAAGACGCTCGCGCGCTACGAGCGCCTCGTCGCCGAGAAGTCAAGCGGCGCCGAAGGCGACGCGTTCGAAGCGGAGGCCGAGGTGCGGCGGACCTGGGACGCCGAGGAGCTGGAGACGCTCGACGAGCACCTCGCCCACGGCCGCCTGGTGCGCGTCGAGCGCGAGCGCGCCGCCGCGGAGGGCCGCGCCCCCGACTTCAACGCGCTGCTCGACTCGTGGGGTGGGGCGACGATCGTCTACCGCAAGAAGATCACCGACTCGCCCGCCTACCGCCTGAACCACGAGGAGATCATCAAGGGCTTCGAGGAGGGCGTGCGCTTCGTCGAGAAGATGGCGCCCAAGGCGGCGATCCCCGACGAGCGCGGCGCGCTGCGGGCGGTCACCTTCGAGCGGCAAAGCGAAGAGGGCGGCAAGTGGCGCGCCTCGGGCGAGCTGGTGGAGTTCCCGGCGCGGACGTTGTGCATTGCAGCAGGGACCAGCCCGAACACGATCTACGAGAAGGAGCGCCCGGGCACCTTCCAGCTCGACCGGAAGGGCTTCTTCGCGCCGCACCGGGCGGTCCGCGCGGCCGACGGATCGATCCGCCTCGAGCCGGCCGCCGACGGCTTCTTCACCTCGTACCTCGACGGTGAGCGCACGGTCAGCTACTACGGCGACAACCACCCGCGCTACGCGGGATCGGTGGTCAAGGCGATGGCCTCCGCGAAGTACGGCTACCGTGCGGTGTCCGATCTCCTGCTCGCCGACGTGCCCCGCGAGGTCGATGCTGCGACGCAGCAAGCGCGCGACGCGACGTGGGCGCGCCTCGCCTCGCACGTCGAGCACCAGGTGCGGGCGACGGTGAAGGAGGTGATCCGCCTCACCCCGAACATCGTCGAGGTGGTGGTCCACGCGCCGCTCGCCGCGCGCAAGTTCCGCCCCGGGCAGTTCTACCGCCTCCAGAACTACGAGACGAAGAGCCCGGTCGTCGACGGCACGCGGCTCACCATGGAGGGGCTCGCGCTCACGGGCGCGTGGACCGATCCCGAGCGCGGCCTGCTCTCCGCGATCATCCTCGAGATGGGCGCCTCGTCGCGGCTGTGCGCGCGCCTCCGGCCGGGCGATCCGATCGTGCTCATGGGACCGACCGGCACGCCGACGGAGATCCCGCACGGCGAGACGGTGGCGCTCGCCGGCGGCGGGCTCGGCAACGCGGTGCTCTTCTCGATCGGCCGCGCGATGCGCGAGGCGGGCAACCGGGTGATCTACTTCGCCGGTTACAAGAAGCCCGGCGACGTGTACCACCGCGACGACATCGAGGCCGCGGCGGATCAGGTGGTGTGGTCGATCGACGCCGGCAGCGGCGATCCGATTGCGCCGCGCCGGCCGCAGGATCGCACTTTCGTCGGCAACATCGTCGAGTGCATGGTGGCCTACGCCGAGGGCCGCCTGGGCGGTGAGATCGCGCCCCTGTCCGAGGTCGGGCGCATCGTGGCGATCGGGTCGGACCGGATGATGGCGGCGGTGCAGCGCGCGCGCGGCCGCGAGGGGGCGCTCCGCCGCTATCTCAAGCCCGGCTGCGTCGGCGTCGCGAGCATCAACTCGCCGATGCAGTGCATGATGAAGGAGGTCTGCGCGCAGTGCCTCCAGAAGCACCGCGACCCGGCGACGGGCAAGGAGACGGTGGTCTTCTCCTGCTTCAACCAGGACCAGGATCTCGACGCGGTGGACTTCGGCCACCTCGCCGCGCGGCTGCGCCAGAACACGGTGCAGGAGAAGCTGGCGAACGCCTGGCTGACGAGGCTGCTGGCGTCGCGGGAGTAGGCGGGATCAGGCGGCGCTGGCCGCGCGCTCGTCGAGGTCGGCGAGCGCGTGGCCGAGCTTGCCCTTGACGCGCTCCTCGAGCTGGCGCACCCGCTCGCGGGAGAGCCCGAGGTGGCGGCCGATCTCGGCGAGCGTGGCCGCCTCGTCGGTGAGCAGGCGGCGGTGGACGATGTAGCGCTCGCGCGGGCTGAGCCCCCGCATCGCGCTCGCCACGCGCCGCCGCACCAGCGCGCCGCGCTCGGCGCCGGCGCAGCGCTCCTCGACGCTCTCGCTCTCGTCGACCAGCTGGTCGAGCGGCGTCGAGGGGCCCTCGTGGAAGGGCGCGCCGTCGAGGGAGTGGTCCTTGCCGGAGAGCCGCCCCGTCATCGCCTGCACGCGCTCGGTCGTGGTGCCGAAGCGCGCCGCGAGCCGCGCGTCGAGATCGCCGGTGTCGCCGACGGCGGCCGAGATCCGAGCCCGCTCGCGCGCGAGGCGGAAGAACAGCTTGGACTGCATCGGTCCGGTGCCCACGCCGACGAGCGACCACTGCTTGAGCACGTGGGCGAGGATGCAGGCGCGCACCCAGAAGGTGGCGTAGGTCATGAAGCGGTGGCCGCGGTCGGGTTCGAAGCGCTTCACCGCCTCGAGCAGGCCGACGTTGCCCTCCTCGACGAGATCGGCCACCCGGATGCCGTAGCCCCGGAAGCGCCAGGCGATCTTCACCACGGTGCGGAGGTTGGCGCAGACGAGGGCGTGGGCGGCCGCGCGGTCGCCGGCGCGCCATCGCTCGGCCAGCTCGCGCTCCTCCGCGCGCTCGAGCGGCGGGAAGCGTTGGATCTCGTTGAGGTAGGCGCGGAGGCTGTCCTCCGATGCGACCGATGCGACGAGGCCCATGGGGCTCTTCTCCTCGGGAGCCGCGCGAAGGCCACCGGTCGGGCGGTACACGCGGTGGGTGCGGGATCCGTTGTGGTCCCTGGGCTGGCGACGGCTCGCTCTCGCCGACTTTCGATGCATGCGGAATCCGCCGGGTTCCACCGCGCCGCGCTCATCTTGACTCCGCGCGGCGGTTCCCCAATGCTTCCCGCGTGACTCCCCTCGCCGTCGTGCTCGCCCTCGCCGCCGCGGCGGTCGCCTTCTGGTTCGGGCGCAAGAAGGCCGTTCCGGCGCCGGCGCCCCCAGCCGACGCAGGCCCCGCACGGCGCGAGGCGGAGGCGATCCGGTCGGCCGCCGAGGCCGACGCCGCGGCGACGACGCGACAGGCGGAGATGGAGGCGCGCGAGCAGGCCCACCACGCACTGGCCGCCTTCGACGTGGAGGCGAGCGCCGTCGAGGACGAGCTGTCGGGGCGCACCGTGGAGTCGGAGCGCCGCAGCCTCGAGCTGGAGCGCCGCGCCACCGAGATCGCCTCCCGCGGCGAGGCGCTCGGCGCGCGCGAGCAGGCGCTGAAGGAGCGCGACGACGCCGTCCGCGCGGTGAAGGCCGACGTGGACAGGACCGTGAGCGCCGCGCGCGCGGAGCTGGAGCGCGTCGCCGGCGAGAGCGCCGCCGACGTGATCGCGCGCCTGAAGGCCGAGTGGATCGAGGAGGCGCGCGCCGCCGCCGCCGAGAGGCTGCGCCGGGTCGATGCGTCGGTGAACGACCCCGAGCACGC
>JAJXSP010000490.1 GCA_021784515.1 Myxococcales bacterium
CGGAGCGGCCGCGCGCACGGTCGACGACGGCGCCGTCGGTGCGGGCGCCGGAGGAGCCGCAGGCGCGGGCGGCGGCGTCGGTGGAGCCGCCTCGGGCGTTTTCGCCGGCAGGTGGGAGTCGGCGGGGAGCTTCGCGAGCTCGGCGACCGTCCGGGCTACCTCCTCCCGGTCCGGCGCCGCCGGCGCGAGGTCGAGGTACTTCTGGAAGAAATCGATCGCACGCGCGTTGTGCCCGAGCTTGCGGTGCGCCTGGGCGATGTTGAAGAGGAAGGCCGGTTCGGGCGAGATCTCGAAGCCCGCGGAGAACTCGCCGATGGCGCGCTCGAACTCGTCGAGCGCGTAGAGCGCCATTCCTTTTCGATAGTGTTCGCGCGCCGCATCGCGATCGTCCGCGTGGGCGGCGCCGCTCGCGCCGAGCAACGCGAGCACGAACATCCATCTGAATCTCGACATCCGTTCAACCTCCTGCGGCGGCGATTACGGGGGGCCGGGTGAGAAATGTCAAACCAGCGCCGACCGGGGCCCGCGCCTCGACACGTGGCTTCGCGAGGGACGTGGACGCGCGCCAGGACTCGGCGACGGATCGCGCAGCCGAGGGCGAACGCGTCGATCGGCTCGCCGCGGTGGCGGGCGCCGGCAGACATTTCGCCGACGCGCCGTTGCCGTCCAACGGCGTGTCGATTTCGGATTGACGCGTTTCAATGCAATTGAAAAATTTCTTTCATGCACCTCCGCTCTCTACGATTGCGGCGGTGGTGGGCCTGCGATTGCAGCGTTCATTCATCCGGCGATTGAGCAGCTTGCCAATCCGTCGGCGGTCGATCGACTCCGGGGGGGAATGGATGACGGACGGATTCTTCGAGCAGGTCCGCGCGATGTGGGAGGGGCCGGGGCACTTGCGGTTCCTCGTCCAGCCGCTCGTCGCGATCACCCTCGGGATCCTCGACGGGCGAAAGGACGCGCGACGGGCGCTCCCGCCATTCGGCGTCGCCGTCGCGCGCGGCCCGGCCGCCGAGCGACGCGCGCGCCTGGGCAGCGCGCTGCGGCGCATCACCGTCCCGCTCGTCCTCGCCACCGTGTTGAGCATCCTCTTCCAGGCGATCATCCTCGCCCAATGGCGGCCGCTCGGAACGCTGCTGTTCGCCGTCTTCCTCGTCGCGCTGCCGTACGGGGCGGCGCGAGGGCTCACCAATCGCGCGCTGCGCCGCCGTCGCCCGCGGCCGCGGCGTGCGGCCGAGACCCCCTCCGAAGCCTGAAGCGGCGGATCAGGTGCGCGTGCGCTTGAAGTAGTAGCGCACCTGCGCAAGCGCGTCGGGGAGTGGCTGATCGCGGATCGTGATCAGCTCCCAGCCGGTGGCGCCCAGCTCGCGGAGCATCTGCGGCTCGTCGTCGAAGAGGCCGCCGTCGTCGCCGCGGAAGGTGGGCGGCGCGCCGTCTACCTTTTCGCGCGACACGATCAGGTAGGACCACCCGAAGCGCGTCGCACCGCTCATCGCGCCGTCGCTCCGCGAGCGAGCATCTCGCTGTGGTGCAGGCCGAGGTGCAGCCCCCGGTCGAGCCGCGGCAGGAAGGTCTCGCTCACCGTCTCGAGCGTGCGCCGGTCCATCACGCGGACGTAGTTGTAGCCGCGGCTGCCGGCGACGAGGTAGCGCCCGTCGGGCGACACGCGCGTGCAGTAGACGCCGTCGGTGAAGCGCTTGTCGGTGACGAGCCACGCCTGGAGCACGAGGTGGAGGTTGGTGAACACGCTCTTGCGCAGGAACACGCCCCACATGTTGCGCCACCACTGCCGGAGGGCGCGGGGCCGTCGCCAGAAGCCGGGCGCCACCGTCACCACGCGCGTGCCGGTGAAGCGCTCGAGCTCCAGCTCCACGACGGTGTGGCTGCCCCCCGAGGCGACGTAGAGCCGGCGATCGTCGCCGTCGGCGAAGAGCTCGAGGTCGCTGTTGAGGTGGATCGGGAAGTCCGAGGCAGCGCTAAAGCTGCGCCGGACCAGCGCGCGCGGAAGGTCGATCTCGAACAGGTACTCGCGGGTGTACGAAGGCGCCCAGTCGACGAAGTCGTCGTCCTGCGCGTTGATCGAATAGGTGGCGGCGTAGCCGAGGTCGCGCTCGGGGTCGACGGCGACGTGCCACACCGTGCCCGGCAGGCGGATGATGGTCGACTCGTTGCGCTCGAGGTCGTAGACGCCGACCTGGCGCGCGCCCGAGTCCTCGGGGCCGAGGTCGCCCATGAGGATGTAGCGGCGCGAGCGGCTCCAGCGGATCTCGTGGACGTTGCGCAGGCGGTGGGCGCCGATGCGCTCGGGGCGCGCGAGGTCGTCGAGGGAGAAGCGGTAGAGGTGCTCGCCGACGGCGCAGATGAAGCGCCGGTCGTCGACCCACAGGTGGTGCGTGTTGGCGCGCAGGCGGTAGTCGCTCTCCTCGATCGCCATGGTGGTCTGGCGGGCGATCTCCTCGAGGCTCGCGGCGTCGACGACGACGATCTGCTGCGAGAAGTTGCCGAGGAGGAGCTTGCTGCCGTCGGGCGAGAGGGAGACGTTGTGGCCGCCGCTGACCCCGTCGAAGAAGCGCGTGCGGACCTCGCGCGTGGGCCAGTCGAAGCGCATCACGCCCGCGGCGCCGATCAGCCCGTCGAGCTCGCCCCCGTCGAGGGCGACGTACCAGCTCCAGGGAACCAGGTCCACCATCTGCCTCGATTCCGAACGTGGGCACGCGAACACCGCGCGGGCGTGGCCGGCCAAGAGGGCTTGACGCGGCGGGTGTGCGGTCGCGTCATCGGCGCATGTTCGATGCTCGCGCGGCGCTGGCCGTGCTGCCGGAATGCCGTAACGGCCCCACTCGTCCGTCGTTCAGGTCGCGACCGCTGGAACCTCGCGGCGACGCCACGCGATCTCCCTGGCGCGCACCTGTTCGTGCGCCGCGGCCTGCTCGAGCGCCGCGACCAGCTTCGGCACGTACGTCTCGAAGTGGCTCCACATGCCGAGGTGGATCGCCGCCTCGACGACGCGCCGCGGGTGGTGGCGGAACGCCCACACGAGGTTGGGCAGGAAGTGGCGCCGCCGCTCCGCGCTCGACGAGAAGGTGAAGACCTCGATGGCGCGCCACAGGTCGCGCAGCTCCGTCCCGTGTGGCAGCCGGGAGGCGCTCTCTCCGGTGCGCGCGGGCCCCATGCGCGCCACGTTGGCGCGCACCCGGCTGGCGTAGTTCTCCTGCGCATAGAGCCGCTGCACGAGGCCGGCGTAGCCCTGGAACAGCGCGGCCCGGCTCAGGCGCCGCGGCACGATGTTGGTCCACGCGCAGTTGTCCGCCCAGTCGGCGTTCGCGTCGATGCGGCCCTCGGCGTCGAGGCGCGCGTACAGCGGCGTCTGAGGCGGCGCGTTGAGCATCCCCACCATCGCCACCGCGATCCCCGCCTCCTGGAGGAACTCGAACTGCTCGTCGAAGACCGCCTCGTCGTCGCTGTCGAAGCCGACGATCATGCCGGCCCACACCATGAGCCCGGCGCGCTGGATGGTGAAGATCCGCTCGATCAGGTCGCCCCGCGCGTTGACGCGCTTGCCCGCCTCCTCGAGGCTGGCGCGCCGCGGCGTCTCGACGCCGAGGAAGATCCGCGAGAAGCCAGCGCGCACCATGAGATCGAGGAGCTCGGGCTGCTCGGCGAGGTTGACCGAGGCCTGCGAGAAGAGGGTGGGGCGCCAATCGGTGCGCGCCGAGTGATCGATGAGGGCGGCGAGGAGAGCGCGCGCGTGCTTGAGGTTGCCGAGGAAGTTGTCGTCGGTGAAGAAGATGGTGTCGCCGCCCGAGCGGCGGAGCGCCTCGGCCTCGGCGAGGATGCGATCGATGGGCTTGGTGCGGACGCGGCGACCCTGCATGACGATGATGTCGCAGAACTCGCAGGTGTAGGGGCAGCCGCGGCTGGTCTGGATCGGCAGCGACGAGTAGTTGCCCTCGCGGAGGAGGTCGTAGCGCGGCACCGGGCTCTCCGCGAGGTCGATCGGCTCGCGCTCCACGTAGCGCGCGGCCGTCTCGCCGCGCTCGTAGTCGCGGCAGAAGGCCGGCCAGGTGCGCTCGGCCTCACCGATCACGAGGACGTCGGCGTGCGGTGCGCAGCGCTCCGGCTCGAGCGTCGCGTAGGGGCCGCCGATGACGACGGTGCGGCCGCGGCGACGGAACGCGTCGGCGAGGACGAAGGCGCGCGCCGCCTGGACGTTCATCGCGGTGATGCCGACGATGTCGCACGGCTCGTCGAGGTCGGTCGCCGCGACGTTCTCGTCG
>JAJXSP010000491.1 GCA_021784515.1 Myxococcales bacterium
CGCGGGTTGACGCTTTCGACGATTTCGTAGTTGGTTTTCCGGCACCGTTTTGCTCGTCGCGGACCCGCCGGGCCCGCGACCTCGGACGACGCTTGCGCGTCGAGGGACGTGGACCATGGCACAGAACCCGGGATCACCGCAAACCGTGAACGTCGCCGCCGCCCCCGACGGGACGACGCGCAAGAAGGGCAACCTCTACACCGTCATGCAGTCGCAGCTCGACAAGGCCGCGCGCGCGATGGACCTCGCCCCCGACGTCTACACCATCCTCTCGCAGCCCAAGAACGAGATCATCACCAGCTTCCCCGTGCGCATGGATGACGGGCGCCAGCTCCTCTTCAAGGGTTATCGGATCCAGCACAACAACATCCTCGGGCCCTACAAAGGGGGAATTCGCTACCACGAGGACGTCTCGCTCGACGAGCTGAAGGGGCTTGCCGCCGCCATGACCTGGAAGTCGGCGCTCCACGACATCCCCTTCGGCGGCGGAAAAGGGGGGATCAAGTTCAACCCGAGATTGCACTCGAAGGGCGAGCTGTAGCGCATCACCCGCCGCTACACCCACGCGCTCGGCAACAACATCGGCCCCGAGTTCGACGTCCCCGCCCCCGACGTCGGCACCAACGCCCAGACAATGGTGTGGATCATGGACACGTACATGAATGTCGTCGGGTTCAACGAGAAGAACGCGGTGCGCCGGGTGGTGACGGGAAAGACGATCACCTGCGGCGGCAGCTACGGCCGCGAGACGGCGACCGGCCAGGGGCTGGTCCATTGTGTCCGGGAGTGGGCGAACGATCACAAGTTCAAGCTCGACGGCTGCACCTTCACCGTGCAGGGGTTCGGCAACGTCGGCTCGTGGGCGGCAAAAATCCTGTCCAAGATGGGCGCCACGCTGGTCGGAGTGGGCGACTACAAGGGATATGTGGGCAACGCCGAAGGCATGAGTCCGTACAAGCTCTCCGAGCACGTCGCCGCCACCGGGTCCGTCGAGGGCTACCGCGGCGCCAAGAAGATCACGCGCGAGGAGTTCTTCGCGCTCGAGACGGACATCTTCATCCCCGCAGCGCTCGAGCTGGAGGTCGGCGTCGAGGAGGCCAGGGCGCTCAAGTGCAAGGTGCTCGTCGAGGGCGCCAACGGGCCGACCTACCCCGAGGCCGAGGCGGTGCTCGCCGAGCGCGGGATCGACGTGCTCCCCGACATCCTCATCAATTCGGGCGGCGTGGCGGTAAGCTACTACGAGTGGCTGCAGAACAAGCGCTCGGAGCGCTGGGACCTCGAGGAGGTCGAGGTGCGCCTGCAAAAGCGGATGAAGCGCACCTATCAAATGGTGCGGGAGACGGCCGAGGAGCGGAAGATCGATTACCGGACGGCGGCGTACGTCATCGGCCTGGAGCGCATCGCGAAGGCGTACGCCGAGCGGGGGATCTTCCCGTAGGCGAATTGGGGACGTAGGCGAATTGGGGAAGGCGAATTGGGGACGGTGTTGACTTTCGTACAGGCGAATTGGGGACGGTGTTGACTTTTGTACCGTTCTCCTGGAGCTGCATTCGTACAGCCATGCGAGAAGTGTAGAAAAATCAACACCGTCCCCACTGCCCCCCCTCCGACGGTGGCGCTTCGGCGCTTGACACGCCCGCGCTCGCCCCCCCGAAATGGGCACATGATGAAGCGCTCCGCGCTCTTTCTGACCCTGGCGGCCTCGCTGTTTCTCTCCTGCTCGCGGAGCCGCAAGGACGTCGCCGACGGCGCCGACGCCGACGCCTCCGCCGCCGCGGATGGCGGTCCCGCCGCGACCTGCACCGACGGCGACCACCGATGCATGGGCCAGAGCTACTACCACTGCGCCGCCAACGCGTGGGTCCTCGATCAGACCTGCACGGGAGGCCTCGCCTGCTCGGACACGCTGGGCTGCGTGTCCTGCCCGCCGGGCGGCACCGGCTGCGACGGCGACAAGGTCGTGAACTGCGATGGCGCCGGCAAGCCCACCACCGTCGTCACGGACTGTGCGCCCAGCACGTGCGTCGACGGCGCCTGCGCCGCGCCCTGCAGCCCGCAGGCGCTCGCGCAGACCAACATGGGCTGCGTCTTCTTCGCCGCCGATCTCCCGCAGATCGCCACCTCGGGCTTCGGCGCGTCGAACGCGGCGACGCAGCAGTTCGCGGTCGCGGTGTCGAACCCGTGGCCGGATCCGGTCGACGCGGTGGTCGAGCAGGACGACGCCCCGGTCGGAGCGGCGCAGCACCTCTCGAAGGTCGCGCACGTGACGATCCCCCCGGGCGGCCTGAAGGTCATCCCCCTGCCCGAGCGCGAGGTGGACGGCTACGTGCTCGGCAAGGCGGAGAACCGCTCGATGATCACCGCGAACGCCTATCGCATCACCACCAGCCGCCCGACCTCGGCCTACCAGTTCAACCCCATCAACAACCCCGACTCCTTCTCCAACGACGCGTCGCTGCTCATTCCCGTCAATGCGCTCGATTGGAGCTACGTCGACCTCGGCTGGGCCGGCCTCTCGATCAGCTTCCCGGGGTTCGGCCAGATCGACGAGACCTCCTTCCTCACCATCATCGCCACGCGGCCCAACACCCACGTGCGCGTGACGCCGACGACGATCACCCGCGCCGGGGACAACGTGCCGTCGATCATGGCGGGCAAGCCCTTCGTGGTCACGCTGAACGAGTTCGAGACCCTCGACCTCGAGGGGGGGCCGGTGGGGCTCGGCGGCCCATACGACTTCACCGGCAGCCACATCGAGGCGGACGGTCCGCTCGCGGTCTTCAGCGGCGTCGAGTGCAGCGTCATCGCCCGGCCGGGCGCCACCACCGACGACAGCTGCTGCTGCGACCACCTCGAGGAGCAGCTCTTCCCGCGGTCTTCGCTGGGGGCCGATTACATCGCGATGCGCAGCCCGCCGCGCGACGCGGGCAACGACCCCGAGCCCGACTACTTCCGCATCATCGCTCCCCGCGACGGCACCGACGTGACCACTTCGCTTCCGCCGCCGGACGACCACTTCACCCTGAACAACGGCCAGATGCACCAGATCCTCGTCAATACCGACTTCACGGTGCACGCCAGCCACCCCGTCATGCTGGGGCAGTACCTCCTCAGCGAGGCGCAGACGATGGCATTCATCGGCGACCCGTCATTCATCCTCATTCCGCCGATCGCGCAGTATCGCAACCGCTACATCTTCCTCGTCCCCACCGGCTACTCCCACAACGCGGTGGTGCTCTCGGTGCCGGCGGGCACGACGCCCGACCTCGACGGGCAGCCGGCGCAGGGCTGCACCCGCACCGCGGTGAGCGGCATGGCCCCGGGCGGACCGTTCGAGACGCTGCGCTGCCCGGTCACCGACGGCGTTCACACCGTCGCTTCCATGCAGCCCTTCGGCGTCACCGTGCATGGCTACGGCCCTGGCCCCGTGTCGTACGGCTACCCGGGCGGGATGGACTTCGCGCCGACCAACCGGGACTGCTCGAGCGACGGGGACTGCCCGGCGGCCGAGTTCTGCTCCGGCGGGGAGTGCGTGCCCACCATTCAATAGCGAGTCTGGGGCGGTATTCGCTTTCTTGGATACCAGTACACGTGCGTCCCCTTTGCCTGCGCCGGGATGCGAAATGGGGAGCGGCGAAGAAGGCGGCGCCTTGGGCGGAGGCCGCGCCGGCCTGAATCGGGCGCTTGTCCGCTCGCTGATTTGACGAAAGTCTACCTTGCGCTCGGTAACCAGTGGCACGGTGGCCGTTTCACTCGAGGAGGTCCGCATGAAGTCTCCGATCGTCGCCCTGTTCGTCGTCCTCGCCGCCGGCTGCGACCATAGCGCCCCGGGCGCCCCGACCGGCGAGGACGGGTCTGTCGTGGATGGAAACACCGGCGCCGACAGCGCGGGCGAGGGCGACGCCGCATCGATGGGCGACGCCGCGTCGATGGGCGATGCCCGCACCGCCGACCTCGCCGGGGATTTGCTGTCCCCGCCCGACCTGGTCGCACCGAGCTGCGGCGACAGCGTGAAGAACGGCGACGAGACGGACGTCGACTGCGGCGGCTCCTGCCCGCCCTGCGGCGACACCAAGCACTGCGGCAAGCCCGGCGACTGCACGAGCGGCGTCTGCACCGCGGGGATGTGCGCCGCGCCCACCTGCGGCGACGGCGTGAAGAACGGCGACGAGACGGACGTCGACTGCGGCGGCTCCTGCCCGCCCTGCGGCGACACCAAGCACTGCGGCAAGCCCGGCGACTGCACGAGCGGCGT
>JAJXSP010000046.1 GCA_021784515.1 Myxococcales bacterium
TTCACGCTTGACCGCCCTGTCTACGGGTGCTTGGATCGGAGCCCACCGCCGATGGAACTCGTTCGCCCCGCCGAGAACACCCGGCCCGCGCTCGCCGAGCGACGGGGGCTGCCGCGGTGCGTGGGGCGCGACCGGGAGCTGGCCGGGCTCGAGCGGCTCTACGGTGAGGCGATCGACGGCGGCCGCGGCCGGGTCGCGCTGGTGGCGGGCCCGGCGGGGATCGGCAAGACGCGGCTCATGCAGGAGCTGCGGCGGCGCCTCAAGGCGCGCGGCGCGACGGTGCTCGAGGGGCGCTCGCGCGAGGGCGCCCGCGCCTACGAGCCGATCCTCGAGGTGATCGACAGCGCCGTACGGGCGCTCGGCGACGTCGGCGCCTCGCGGGCGGCGGCGCAGGGCATCGACGTCTCCGAGGCACTGAAAGGGCGCAGCGGCGACGGGCGCGGGCTGGTGGACGGGTCGGCCGCCTCGGAGCTGCGCCGGGTGGCGCTCTACGAGCGCGTGGCCGGCTTCGTCGCCGAGGCCGCACGTCACCTGCCGCTGGCGATCCTGATCCACGACCTCCACCTCGCCGACGGCGCCACCCGCGCGCTGGCGGCGCACCTGGCGCAGACGCGCGCAGCTTCGCCGGAGCTGGAGCACTCGGCCGAGGATCGGCTGCGCGCCCTGGTCGTGGTCAGCTCGCGCGACGACGACCGCGGCTGGCTCGAGGGCGTGGCGGCCGAGCGGTTCGCCCTCGCCGGCCTCGACGAGGACGGCATCCGCGAGTTCCTGCAGGCGCCCGAGGTGGTGCAGTTCTTCGCCGCGGCGACCGGCGGGCAGCCGCGCGCGCTCGAGGCGCTCCTCGAGGCGCCGCCTGCCGACGCGGACGATCTCTTCCGCGCGCTGTGCGACCGGCTGTCGCCCGAGGCGCGGCGCGTCCTCGGGGCGCTGTCGCTGTTCGGACGGCCGGCGGGCGCGGAGGCGCTGCGCCGCGTGGCAACGGTCGCCGGCGACGAGCTGGGCCGCGCGGTGGCGGAGCTGTGCGAGGCGCACGTGCTCTGCAAGGTGGTGGTGGACGGCGAGCTGCGCCTCGGCTTCGCGCGCTCCTCCGACGAGGAGGCGACGCGCCGCGGCCTCGACGAGGGCGAGCGCGCGCGGCTCCACGCGCGGATCGGGCGCTTCCTGCTCGGGTCGGCTCCGGCAAACGGCGGGGCCGACGGTGCCGTGCGAATCCAGGCCGACGACGCGGACGTGGTGGCGGCCGCGGAGCACCTCTGCCGCGGCGGCGCCGGCGACGAAGCGGTGGCGGCGGCGCTGGTCGCCGGCGAACGCCTGTCGATCACCTTCGGCTACGACCGCGCCATCGCTCTGTACCGCCTCGCCTGGGCGCTCGCCTGCGACGCGGAGCGCGCCGAGCTGGAGCGGCGCATGGTCGAGCTGAAGCGGCTCGTCGGCGACTATGCCGGCGCCCTCGAGGACGCGGAGCGCCTGCGCCAGCGCTCGCCCGAGGATCCGGAGGCGTGGCGGCGCATCGGCCAGCTCCACCTGCTGCGCGACGAGTTCAGCGCGGCGCGCGCGGCGCTCTCCCGCGCCCGCGAGCTGGCGGCCGCCGACCCGATGGAGTGCGCGCGCGTGCTCGCCGCCTCCGCCGAGGTGAGCTTCCTCGACGGGCGCGCCGCCGAGGCGCGCGCCGAGTGCGAAGCGGGGCTCACCCGCATCGAGGGCGACGGCGAGGCCGCGGTGCTGCGGCTCGAGGTGCGCAACACGCTCGGCAAGGTGCACCTCGCCGAGGGGCGCTGGGCCGAAGCGGCGCAGCTCTTCGCGGACAACCTCGCCGAGGCGCGCTCCCTCGCCGCGCCGTGGGAAGAGACCCGCGCCCTGATCAACGAAGGCATCGCGCACCTGCGCCTGGGCGACGACGCGCGCGCAGCGCAGTGCTACCGCGCCGCGCTCAAGGTCGCCGACGCCGTCGAGGACCACCGCCACCGCGCGTTTTGCCTGCAGAACCTCGGCGTGCTCGCGCAGGCGCGCAGCGACTGGGCGACGGCCGTTCGCTACTTCCAGGAGTCGGTCGCCGCGTTCAAGAAGATCGGCCACCGCGGGCGCCTGGCGTGGGTCGCGCAGAACCTGGCGTGGCTCTACCTCGACCTCCACGCCGTCGACAAGGCGGCGGCGATGGCGGCGCTCGCCGATCGCCTCGGCGGCGACAACGCGGCCTCGCCGGTCGCGATCAACCGCGCGGTGATCGCCGGGCGCATCGCGCACGGGCGCGGCGATCCCGACGCGGCGCGCGAGCGCTTCGAGGCGGCGCGCACCCTCGCCCGCGACGCCGCCGACCGCGACCGCCTCGCCGAGGCGACGCTCCACCTGGCGCAGCTCGAGCTGGACGCGGGCGACGCGGCGGCTGCCGGGCGGCTCGTCGCCGGGCTGGCCGGTGGCGCCGAGGGGCTCTCGAAGGCTCTGCGCGCGCGCGCGCGGCGCCGCGCCGGCGCGCGCGCGCTGGCGCGGCGCGACCTCCCGCCGGCGCGGCAGGCGCTCCTCGAGGCGTTCGATCTCTTCCACCGCCTCTCCGACCTCGACGGCGAGTGGCGCGCGCAGTTCGCCCTCGCGCGCGTCGCCGAGCTGGCCGGCGATCACGCCGAGAGCGAGCGCCGCCTCCGCGCCGCGGCGACGGTGGACGGGCGGATCCGCGAGCGCGTCCCCGAGGAGCTGGCCGAGGCGTTCGCCAACGACCCGTCACGACGCGCGCTCACCCGCGCGCTGGCCGAACCCGCCGTCCGCCCGTCGAAGGCGGCTGCCGCGATGCCGCCGCGCCTCGCCCTGGTCCGCGACGCCGCGCCGGCTCCTGATCCGGAGCGCTACGGCCGCATCATCGGCCGCCACCCGCGCGTCCGCCAGCTGTTCGGGCTCCTCGACAAGGTCGCGCCCCACGACTCGATCGTCCTCATCCGCGGCGAGTCGGGCACCGGCAAGGAGCTGATCGCCGACGCGCTGCACGCCGGATCGCGCCGCGCGGGCAAGCCGCTCGTCAAGGTGAACTGCGGCGCGCTCGTCGAGTCGCTGCTCCTCTCCGAGCTGTTCGGCCACGAGCGGGGCGCCTTCACCGGCGCGGTGCAACGAAAGAAGGGGCGCTTCGAGGCGGCCGACGGCGGGACCATCTTCCTCGACGAGATCGGCGACATCTCGCCCCGCACGCAGGTGGCGCTCCTGCGCGTCCTGCAGGAGCGGCAGTTCGAGCGCGTCGGCTCGACGACCCCGGTGCGCGTCGACGTGCGGATCCTCTGCGCGACGAACCGTGACCTCGAGGGGATGGTGGCGCGCGGTGAGTTCCGCGAGGACCTTTACTACCGCCTCAAGGGGATCCAGATCGACGTGCCCGCGCTGCGCGACCGCGCCGAGGACGTGCCGCTGCTCGCCGAGGCATTCCTCCAGCGAGTCGCCGAGGAGCGCGGCGGGCCGCAGAAGCGCCTCTCGGACGACGCGGTGGACCTGCTGTGCCGCCACGCCTGGCCCGGCAACGTCCGCGAGCTGGAGAACGTGATCCGCTCGGTGTCGCTGTTCTGCGAAGGCCCGGTGATCGCCGCGCGCGACTTCGCCGACTTCCCGGAGCTGGTTCGCCCGGCCCCGCGGCCCGCGCGTGCGCAGGGCCCGCTGCCGTCGGTGCGCCCGACGCGGGGAGCCGCGCCCGAGGCGGCGGCCGGCTGGTCGGCCTGGGAGCGGCTCGGCGCCGAAGGGCTCGGACTGCGAGAGCTCCAGGAGAGGATCGAGATCGAGTGCATCACCCGCGCGCTCGCCGAGGCGCGGGGCAACATCACGCGGGCGGCCGAGCTGCTCAAGATGAAGCGGCCGCGGCTGTCGCAGCTCATCAAGGAATACGGAATCTCGCTGCAGTCGAACGGGGAAGGACCATGAGGACGATGTTGACGAGAGGTCTCGGTGCGGCGCTGGTGGTGTGCGCGGGGTGCGGAGTGGCGCCTGCCCCCGTCGGGGAGACGACCGGTGCGCTGCGTGGCCTGGCGCTCCTCGACACGCTGCCGGCGTGCGGCGAGGTGGCGCGTCCGACGGGGAGGGTCGCCGTCGAGGACGTGACCGGCAGCGACCGGCTGATCGTTCGCACGGGCGCCGCCGCCAACGCGGTGTGCGCCGGGACGATCGACGAGCTGGTCGGTGCGCATCTCCTCGCGCCGCCGCTCGACGTCGCCGAGAACGATCCGATGCCCGCCGACGGCCAGCAGCTCGGGGCGAACGATCCGATGCCCGCCGACGGCACGCATGGCGGCAACGGCGACGGGAGGACCAACGGTGCGAACGATCCGATGCCCGCCGACGGCACGCACTCCGCGAGCAACGACCCGATGCCCGCCCGCCACCCCGCCGTCGCCGCCGCCCCGACGAACCAGTCCCCGCTCGCCCCCTGATCACGCCCAATAGAGGCTTGCGCCGCACCTCGCCGGCGAAGATGGCGTGGTTTGCCAGCTCGCGGCGCGCCGCCTCCGTCGAAACCGCGTCCCACAATGCCAGGTGCGCGCAGAGCACCGCGTAGAACTCCCGCGGTCCGAGCTGCACCGCATCGGTCGTCCGCAGCGTGCGCACCGTCGCCGAAGCGACGCCGCCGCGCAGGAGCGACATCTTTGCCGAAGCTGCTGCCCTCGGAGAGCACGGCGCCCGGGCCGAGCGTCGCCACCTCCACGCCGCCCTTCACGATCCGCACGCGCCCGGTGGTCAGGAGGCAGCATGCGTCGCCCGGCTTGTCCTCGCGAAGCAGGGTCGCGGCCGGCTCGCGCCGCACGCGCAGCCGCGCCGCCAGATCGACGAACGCGCCACGCGGGAGGTCGTCGAAGAGCGGAAACGGCGGCGGCTCGGTCGTTTCGGGGGCGGGCCACGGCGCCGACAGCGCGCTCGCGAGGAGGCGCGCCTCCTCGAGCGGCAGCTCACGGATGTCGGGATCGGTGTCGAAGAACGGCGCGCGCGGCGGCGGCGCCGGGGTCAGGCGGCGCGCACCCGGGCGTGTCGGCTCGTCGAAGCGCGACGGGCCGAATGCTCGTGGGCGCCGCGCGGACCGCCGCGGCCAGCACCACGACGTGTCCCTGAGGCCGGCGCCGGCTACTTCGCGAGCAGGTTCACCGGTAGCTCGATGAGCGCCTCTCCCGACGGGAAGGTCGGGAACTTCCACCGCGCGAAGCGCCCCGCCATGCACTTCTCCATCTCCGCCTCGACGTGCGGCGCGAAGATGACGTTCGTCGCGTTGCCGGTGTTCTTCAGCGTGAAGCGCGCGGTCACGTGGTCGACGGTGCGCAGGTTTGGGTTGCGCTTGAGCCCCTTCTCGTAGCAGTCGACCAGCGTCGAGCCGTTCGAGACGATCACCTTCTGCACGGCCGCCATCTGCGCCGCCGAGAGGTTCACGTCGGATGTGCCGCCGCCGCCCTGCCCCGCCTGCAGCGCCACTCCGCCGAGCGCGTTCACCGGCGGGGCGCTCGCCTCCTTGAGGCGCTTCGCCTCGGCCTGCGCCGCTTGCAGGTCCTGCTTGAACTGCGAGCGCTCGTTCTGGCACTGGACGAGATCGTTGACGAGCTTCGCCTTCGCTGCGACCTCCTCGGGGCTGGGGCCGCCCGAGCAGGCGCCGAGCGTCGCGGTCGCGGACAGGGAGAGCATCGTCGAGAAGAGACGGGGCGTTTTCATCGCGGGGGAGGATACCCGCTCCGCGCGGCGCAGCGCAAGCGCTGTCAAGCCGGGCCGCGACGGCGAAAGGCGGCGATGATCCGGCCGCCGAGCACGTGCTCCTCGACGATGCGCGCCGCCTCCGAGGGAACAACCGCGTTGTAGAGAGTGCCGCCGCGGCTCGCGCCGGCGAACGGGCGCGGGGCGCGATCCTCACCGGGCGGAAGCTCGCGCACCATCACGTTCGGTCCGCTCGCGCACCGCCCGAAGCAGCACTGCCCGTCGACGCGCACCTCCACGCCTCCCTGCGGGCGCCGCCCGAGCTCGGCCTCGATCGCCGCGCGCACCGCCGCCGAGCCGCGCCGCTCGCCGCACTCCGGGCCGTGGCAGACCAGCACCAGCACCCGTCGTGGCGCCGTCCGCGCGGTCAGGGCTTGCCCGCCTCCGGCAGCAGGTCCGGGCGGTCCTCGCCCGGCTTTGCCTTCGGCGCGGCCTTGAGCACGGGCTTCGGCGCGCTCGCGGCGAGCACTCGGTGAAGGTAGGCCGTCAGCACCGGCAGCGTCCGCTTCTCCCCGGCGACGAAGCCGAGCAGGCGCCGCTCCTCGGGGCCGCCGTCGCGGAGCAGGCCGTCGACGGCGAGTTGGAGCGCCTGCGGATCGCCGTTGAATGCTGCATCGCAGCGATAGGTCAGCAGCAGATCGCGCAGCGCGCGGTGCGCGTCGGGCCCACCGAGCGTGTTGAGCGCCTTCACGATCTCCTTCAGCGCAGGCAGCGGCGTCGCCGGATCGAGCAGGTGCAGCGCGAGCAGGTTGGCCGCCTGCTGGTCGTTGATCACCGCGCTGACGCGCGCCAGCGTGTCGACGCCGCGCACCTCCTGGTCGGCGAGGTAGTCGAAGTGCTTCGCCAGCGCCTCGCGGTACAGCGGCGAACTCTCGGCGTCGCGGCGCGCGACGAGCGCCTCGGCCGCCCTCGCCGTCACCGCCGGCGCCATCCCCTTCTTCAGCACCACCTTGACCAGCTCGGCGGTCGTCTCCTTGCCCGGCACGCGCGTCATCGCGTCGACGGCGAACACCTTCACCGCGGTGAAGCGCGAGTCGGGATCCCACACGATCGACGCGAGGGCCTGCGCCACCGGACCGGGCGCGCCGCCGCCGCCGGGAGGAGCGAAGCCGTCGGCGTCGAAGGTGACGCCGGCCACCTTGATCCCGGTCTTCTTCGACCAGATCACCGAGCCGCTCTTCGTGTCGAGGGCGGCGATCTCGCCGTCGGCGGCCGCGAAGAGGATCGAGGGCCCGACGTCCTCCGAGCCGACCACGTCCACGCGCGGGTGCGGGTAGGCCCAGCGCATCACGCCCGTCGCGGCGTCGAAGGCGAAGAAGAAGCGGTAGCTGTCGAGATAGGCCGCACCGTCGAGGAACTCCACGCCGTCACCCTTCGGATGGGCGCGCCACAGGAGGCGGTTGCGGTCGAACGCCGTGTAGTCCGCCTGCGCGGCCTGGTAGGCGTCGTAGAAGTAGAAGCTCCGGAACTGATCGGAGGCCATCTTCGCGGCGACGAACGAGGCGCCCTTCTTCGAGCCGCTGGCGCTCTTCGCGTCGAACAGGAACACGCCCGAGTTGGCGCCGTAGTAGAAGCCGGCGGCGTCGGCGCGCACGAAGGTGATCGACTCGTCGGTGTTGCGCACGCGCGCCACCTCCTGGCCGTTCGTGCCGTCGAGGAACACCAGGTTCTGGTAGGCGAACGGCACGGCCACGATGCCGTCGCGGACCGCCGGCGCGCCGAGCGATCCGGAGGCCTCCTCGCGCCACGCCTCGACGCAGCTCTCGGCGGAGGATCCGACGGCGTGGCTCACGCGCTGCGCGCCGCCCGCCGACTGCACGACGTAGTAGACGCGCTGGTCGGCGGCGAGCCCGACGAACTTCTCGTCGGGCTTGAGGTGGATGCTGCAGCGCAACATGCCGTCGCCCGCGCCGCGCACCGCGATGTCGCCCTTGCCCTGGCGATGCGCGACGAAGCCGCGCCCGACGGCGAGGCGCGAGGTGACGTCGGCCTCCACGTCCCACAGCACGCGGCCGTCGGCGAGGTCGTAGGCGACGAGGTGCTTGGGCGCCGCGGTGACGAGATAGGCCGTCGGGTGGCCGTTGTGCGGCGCGAGCGCCGAGGACGGCGTGCGCTGCATCGTGCGCTGGATGTCCTCGAGGAAGTTGTCGTGCGCGTGGACCGAGAAGGTCGGCTCGGCGCATCCGACGGCGAGCGCGAGCAGCGACAGAGGGGCGAGACGGCGCATCACTGGTTCACCCCTCGGGCTTCGAGCGCCTTGCGTGCTTCGGCGCGAGACGGCCGCTTCGGATCTTTTTCGGTCGCCTTCACATAATCCGTCAGCACCGCCGTGGCGTCGGCGCCCGGCAGCTTGGCGACCGCCTTGACCACGTCCACGCGCACCGGGTCGGGTCCGAAGTCCGCGCGCTCGAGCAGGCCGCCGAGCGTGTTGGCGAGCAGCGCGTCGGGGATCTGCCCGATCAGCTCGCCCAGCTTGCGCGAGAGCATCGGGCCGCCGATCTGCGCGAGCGCGTCCACCGCCGCCTGGTCCTTGTGCGCCAGCAGCTTGACCAGCGCGTCCTCGGCCGAGGTCTCCTTGCGCTTGGCGAGCGCGCGCGCCGCCGCCGCGCGCACCTCCTCCACCGAGTCGGAGAGTGCGGCGATCAGCACCGGCGTCGGGCGCTGGTCGGGCACCTCGCCGAGCGCCACGATCGCCTTCTTGCGCAGCTCGGGCATGCGGTGGCGGGCGTAGAGCGTCAGCACCTCGACGGCGCGCGGCTCCTTGCGGCCGGCCAGCCCGGCGAGCAGCGCGGCGGCCACCTTGGGCGGGACGCCGACCGCCAGCTCGTCGAGGGCGACGTCGAGCGCGCGTGGCGAGGCGTCCTCGCCGATGCGCGTCGCTGCCTCGACGGCCTTCTGCTCCTCGGGGCTGCGCAGATCCTTCTGCAGCCCATCGAGTTCGTCACCGTGCGCCGTGGCGGCGAGGCACGACGCCAGCACCATCGACAGCAGACCTCTCATCGCGTGGGATCTCCTTCCGTCGGGCGCCAGGGGCCCGCGCCGGAGTCGTCGCTACTGCTTCGCCTCATCCTCGGAGAAGGTCACCTTGCCCGAGTAGTGCGGCCCCTCGCCGCGGAGGATGATCTCGCCGGTGGCGATGATGGAGTGGCGGCTGGTGATGACGAGCTTGTACTTCTTGTTCATCTCGAAGTCCTCGTTATCGAGGACGATCGAGTTGAAGAGCACGCGGTCGCCGCGGTTCATGAACTGCTCGAAGGCGCCCTTCTGGATGTTCGCGCCGTTGGTGACGTCGTAGATCGTGAGGTCCACCTGGACGTCGTTCACCGGCTTGGCGAAGAAGGCGGCGTACTCGACCTTCAGCTTGTTGCTCTTCTTGTCGTACCAGAGCGTGCCCTTGTTCAGGTTCTTCAGCTGGGCGACGTAGGCGGGCACCGAGTTCCAATTCATCGGCAGCTTCTTGTCGCTGACGATGATGCGGCCCTTGAGGAGATCTTCCGGCTGCTGGCCCGAGCCCTTCGCGAAGGCGGGGCCACCGACGGTGGCGACAAGAGCGAGGGCGACCGCGAACTTCATCTGATCCTCCGGCGCTGCGGTTGCGGGCGAGGCTACGACAACCGCGCGCGCGATTCAATTCTCCTCGTCGAGCAGGGCCTCGATCGAGGCGAGCGCCTCCTCGGACGCGCGACCGGCGGCGCGGGCGACGGCGACCGTCGGACGTGCGGTGGCGCGGTAGAGCGCCCGGGCCTCGGGCGGCAGCGCGGCGAGGTGGCGCGCGACGACCGACGTGTCACCGCGGGCGATCGGTCCGGTGAGCGCGTCGGGCAGGCCGCGTTCGACGAGGTTGCGCGCCGCCGAGGCGAGCAGCCCGCCGAGCGCTGTGGAGGCGGCCGCGCGATCGAGCCCTTCGACGACGAGGAGATCGATCGCCGCGCCGACCAGGCCGAGCGTGTGGTTGCCGGCGAGCGCCGCCGCGGCGTGGTAGCGGCCGAGCCCCGCCCCGTCGAGGACGTAGGGCCGCCCGCCGAGGCGCCGCGCGAGGTCGAGCGCCGCGGCGCGGCCAGGCGCGTCTCCCTCGACGGCAAAGACCGTCCCCGCGAGCGCCGCGTCGTCGGGCGCGCCGGCGAGCGCGCGGAGCGGGTGGAGCAGGCCGACGCCGCCGACGCGATCGCGGAGCGGCGCGAACACCTCCTCGGCGGGAAGCGCACCGGCGCAGTGGAGCAACACCGAGCGCGCGTCGGCGAAGCCCTCGTCCACCAGCCACGCCGCCACCTCGCCGATCGCCTTGTCGGTGACCGCGACGATCACCACGCCGCGCGCGCCCGGCGACGGAGCGGCCGTGCGGCTCCAACGCGCCACCGGGACACCCGCGGTCTCGAGCGCCGTCGCGAGAGCGCGTCCCACGCGTCCCGCGCCCGCGACCAGCACCTCGTCGCTCATCCTCAACCCTCGCGGTACAGGCCCTGCGCCGCGATGTAGTCGAGCACCGCGGAGGGCACCAGCCCTTTCACCGACTCGCCACGTGCGAGGCGGGCGCGGATCTCCGTCGAGCTGACGTCGGGGAGCGCCACCGGCGCGCCGGCGTCGGGGGCCACGTGCCCCGCGCGCCCGACGACGATGAAGTCGACCAGGCGCATCAGCTCGGGGTAGCCCCACCATCGCTCGCGCTCGCCGAGCAGGTCGGCGCCGATCACCACGCCGATCCGGATGCCGGGCCGCTCGGCATAGAGCGCCTTCACCGTGTTCAGCGTGCGGCTCTCGCCCCCCAGGCGACGCTCGACGTCGCTCACTTCGACGCGCCCATCGAATGGCTCCGCCGCGAGGCGCGCCATCGCCAGGCGGTGCTCGTACGCGCGGAGCCGCTTGTCGAAGGGGTGGCGGAAGCAGGGCACCATCAGCAGCCGGTCGACGCGCGCGGTGGCGAGCACGTAGAGCATCGCCATCTGGTGCCCGACGTGCGGGGGATCGAAGCTCCCGCCGAACAGCGCGACGCGCATCGGCGACCGCGCCTCCGCGCCTGCCTATTTCTCGGTGGGATCGCCGCCGCTCGCGGCGACCGCCTCTTCGTCGTCGACGCTCCCCGAGGAGTCCTCGTCGCCGGGCTCGGGCCGGCCGAGCAGGCGGGCGAGCATCACGTCGAGGCCGTTGGCGAGCCCCTCGAAGTCGGGCGACGGCGACTCGAAGACGTAGTCGCGGTTGCCGTTGATGATCTCGGTGACGCCGGCTTCGATCTTGTCGAGCGGGCCGAGGAAGCGGCGCGCGGTGCCGACCGCGGCGCCGACGGCCGCGAGCAGGCTGAGCAGACCGAGCACGAGGATCAGCATTCCCGCGCGAGCGACGCCCGCGCGGGCCTGCGTCATCGACGTGAGGACGACGAACCCGGAGCGCGTCTGCGAGCTGGCGATATTGCCGTAGATCGGCGCGGCGGCGGCCACCCACTCCTCGCCGTTGATCTTCACCGTGAAGGAGTGCGCGTGCTCCTCGTCCTCGGTGCGCAGCGCCTCCCAGTCGACGAGATTCCCGGGCTTGAAGAGCTTTCCGGCCAGCTCCTTCTCCTCGGAGCTGGAGCCGGTCTCGCCGGTGGCGAAGCTCGAGGCGGCGATCTTCATGTCGCCGCGGCTCTGGTAGAACCACGCGACCTGCACGCCCGAGCGCTTCGCCTCCTGCTTCGCGTCCGTCGCCGACTCCACGTCGCCGACGAACACTGCCCCGAGCACCTTGCCCTGCGGGTCCTTGATCGCCGCCGCGCCGACGCGGTACATCGCGCCGTCGAGGTCCCACACGTCCTTGTTGGCGGCGCCGCCGAGCGCGAGCGCCAGCGACGGGAACGCCTTGCCGAGATCCTCGCCGCTGTGCCACGAGAAGGACTCGTCGCGGTCACGGGCGATCACCTTCCCGGTCGCATCGACGACGGCGATCACGCCGACCTTGTGCCCCTCCTTGTCGAGGCGGGCGCGACGCAGATCGCACGCGTTCAAGGCGGCGACCTTCTTCTCCTGGTCGGAGCCCTTGGAAAAGATCTGGTTGAACTCATCCTCACGCGCGAAGCCGGCCGTGAGGGTGGTGAGGTCGACCGCCTCGAGGCGAGTCGAGCGCCGGAGTTGCGCCTGCGCGTGCATCACGCTGCCGGTCGTCCACTCGACGACGTTCTTCTCGAGCGCCGAGGTGACCGTCAGGTAGATGAGTCCCGTCGCCGCCGCGACCAGACACGCCGAAATCAACGCGATCCTCACACGGAACATCGTGTCGGCTCCTGGTTGATGCCCAGAATTACTCTCGAAATACGCGCGCCAGTATCCGCGGGGGTGGGAGCGAAGTCAAAGGAAAAGCCCGCGAGGGGCGAGGGGGACGCCGGGGAGCGGGTGTCCACACCTTCTCCACAGCCTGCCCGTGCGCCCGCCCCGAGCGGCGGGCCGGCTGTTGCTGCGAACCACAGTCGATTGAAATAACGCACCTTTTCTCCTTTTTCCGGGGGTCCCAGCCCGCCATCACCGAGCCGCCCGGCCGCGAGAATCTCGACCGCCGGAGCGGGACTGTGGATAATCTCATGACGTCGGCGCACCTGCCGATCAGGGGGCGTGCGCGGTGTAGTAGCGCTCGAACTTCTCGGCGAGCGCGCCGCACTGCGCGTTCGAGAGCTGGCGGATCGGAGCGCAGAAGTGGAGCGCCAGGCCGTAGGGGAGGTCGCGCTGCTCGAAGCCCGGCGCGTCGGCGACGTAGAGCGTGGCGTCCTCTTGGCGATGCCGAAGTCGGTCACCTTCACCGTGCCGTCGGAGCGCACCAGCACGTTCGAGGGCTTCATGTCGCGGTGGACGATGCCGCGGTCGTGCGCGTACTCGAGGGCGCGCGCCACCTCGATGCAGATCCGCACCGCCTCGCGAGCGACGATCCGCCCGACGTCGTGGATCATCCGCTCGAAGGTGACGCCGTGGACGTATTGCATGACGAGGCACATCCGTCCCGCCTGGTCCACGGTGAAGTTGTTCAGGGTAACGATGTTCGAGTGATCGAGGCGCGCCAGGACGCGCGCCTCCTCGACGAAGCGCAGCTTCAGCTCCTTCTGGAGCGCCAGCTCCGGCGGCAGCACCTTCACCGCCACCAGCTGGTCGGTGACGACGTGACGCCCCTTGAAGACGACGCTCATCCCGCCGGTGCCGAGCACCTCGACGAGATCGAAGTCGAGCACGCGGGTCCCGAGGAGCTGCTCGGGGCCCTCGAGGAGCGGCATCGGGCGGGTCGTTTCGTTGCTCATCGTCGGACGGGCGCGAGGGCGCCGAAGGAGCGGGCCGCCGGCGCGAAAGTTGACGCAGGTCGTGTCATCCCTTATCCTACATGTAAGACATTCCGGAGCGAGCCATGGGTGACCGACGCCGCGAGCAGCGCACCTCGATCGACCTCCTCATCAACAAGTACATCGGCGGCGATCCGCACCTTTGCCGCGCAGTGAACGTCAGCCGCCGCGGGATGCTGCTGCACAAGGTCTTCGAACCCGACCTCCCGATGGGCGAGGTGACGGTCGAGTTCCAGCTGCCCGGCGAGGAGCGCGTGATCCGCGCGCGCGGCGTCGTGCTCGCCGAGCACCAGTGGGCGCGCGCCCACGGGGTGCGCTTCACGTGCATCGCGCCCGAGGACGCCGCGTTGATCGACGCGTTCATCGCGCGTCCGGACCGCGAGCGCGCGCTCGGCTAGGAACATCAGCGCAACATAATCCGGGAGGGGGCGCCCGCCAGCGCGGCGAGCGAGCGGGCGATCAGAATCAGAAGTAGATCGAGGCGCCGAGGCCGAGGCGAAGGGCGGTGGAGTCCTCGAGCGGGTGGACGGGCTTGCCGTCGATGGAGGTGGTCGCGGCGACCGCGTCCGACGGCCCCTCGATCGACCAGCGCCCCTCGACGCGCGCGTCGGCGTTGAGCGCGAAGTGGCTGCCGAGCCGCAGCTCGAGGCCGGCGCCCGCCTGCGCGACGAGCTGGGTCCGCGCATCGTCGATCGTCATCGTCGGCGCGTCGAGCAGGCGAAGGTCGGCGAAGTTCACGCCGCCGCCGAACACGAGGTACGGGCTGAGCGCGTACTCGGGGCCGAGGATCGGGATGATCATATCGGCGATGACCGGCACGTCGGTGCGCACGGTGGTGTCGTTCTTGTCGGTGGAGCGCTCGTAGCCCGCCATCAGCTCGACGCCGAAGTGGCGCGCCGCGCGGCAGCGCAGCTGGCCCATCACGCCCCAGCCCTCGTGGTGGTCGCCCGCGACGTTGAACACCCCCTCGAAGGAGGCGCCGACGCCGAACCGCGAGGCCCACTGCGGAAGCGGCGGCCTCTGGACCACCGTCGGTGCCGGCGTCAGCACCACCGCCGGGGGCGGCGGCATCATGACCGGCGGCTCGACGTACATCGGCTGCGGCTGGACGTAGATCGGCTGGTGCGGCTGGATCACCACGGGCGGCGGCGTGATGTAGACCGGCGGCGGCGGCGGCGAGCCAGGCGCGGGCGCGAGCCAGACCGGCGGCGGCGGCGCGTTGACCACCACCGTCGCGGCGACGCGGCCGTGCCGCCAACGGACCTTGCCATGGCGCCAGGGGCGCGGCGGCGGCGGGACGAAGACCTGCACCGTGGGAGGCGGCGGCACGTACTGCGCGTGCGCGACCGCGGGAGCGGCGGCGAGAGCGACGAAGGAGAGAGCAAGCCAGCGGGAGCTTCGCATGGTCCGTCCTCGAGTGAATGCGCTCGCCTCCCATGCACCCGCTGGGCCACCTGGAGGTGCGCGCGTCGAGCGGCCTCCCGGGCCGGGTGTGAACCGCCCCCCGCCGGGCGCCCGCCAACGCCCGTTCACGGTGCGATCTCCCGCGGATGGAGACCGCTCGCTCGTCGGCGGGCTCTTCCTTGACACCCTCTGCCAACCTCGATACAGTCCGCATCCCAACGCCCTATGCGGCCAGCCCACGACGGCCGGTAACCCATTGGGAGGAGACGGCTTTGGAAGAACCGAAGAAAGGCTCTCGCGACATCAGCGACCTGAAGGCCCGCCTGGGGCTCAAGAAGGGCGGCGCCGCCGCTCCCGCGCCCGCCGGTGGTGCCCCCGAGGCCGCCGCTAGCTCTCCCGCAGCACGCTCCGTCCCCGCTCCGCCCGGGTTCCCCGAGGCCGCGCCCTCCCCCGCCCCTGCGGAGCCCGAGTCGGCGACGCCGGCGGTCGACGCGCGTCGCGATCCGTTCGCCGCCGCGGCCGCGCAGAACCCCTACTACGCCTACAACATGCCGCTGCCCGGCACGGACGATGGCGTCCCCGCGCAGCCGCTCTCGAAGCCGAAGGCCTGGGGCAGCATCGCGGGCATCGGCGCGAGCGCGCTGGTCGCGCTCGGCGCGGGCTTCATGTCCGGTCGCTCGTGCGACGCGCGAACCACCTATAACAAGACGATCACCGACGCGGCCTCGCTCAACACCGAGGTCGACAAGATGGCCAAGACGCTCCAGAAGATCAACGACCGCATCGCGCAGAGCCCAGGCGCGATGAAGCCGGCCCCCGATCCGGATCCGAAGCTCTCCGAGGACCTGGGGACCCTCTCGCTCAAGGAGCCGGACAACAAGAGCGTCTTCCACACGAACTACTTCCGCATGGAGGACCTCGCGGTCGACCGGCTGCTGAACTACTACAACGACACGATCACCCTCTACAAGCTCATCCGGGAGGACTCCAAGAAGACGGAGGGCGACAAGGAGGCGATCGAGAAGTTCGTCAAGGACGCCGCGGCGAAGAGCGAGCGCAACTACGGCGTCATCTTCGACATGAGCGGCGCCGTCCCGGTCGCCAACATGGTGGAGATGGGCTCGATCGTCTGCCCGAAGGAGGGCGAGACGAACTGCCCGCCGGCCGACATGAAGTTCAAGTACCGCGTGCAGTCGGGCGGCGAGTGGTCGGTGCGGCCGGTCAAGGGCACGCCGGACAAGACGGTGACGCCGATCTTCCGCACGCCGCTGTTCACGTCGGTGGCGTCGGGCAGCCCGGAGATCGTCGCGGCTTCGGCGGCCGCCCGGCGCCTGTACGAGATCCGCAACCTCGGCCTCAAGCTCGCCGCCGATCAGAAGACGCTCAAGACCGACCTCCAGCGCCAGTCCGACAAGGCGCAGCTGTTCACGTTCTAGAGCGCTCCGGCTCCCCAGTCCCTTCCCCCTCCTCCCGCTCCGGCCGTTTTCTCCGATCGAACTCAACACCCTCGCGTCGAGGCTTGGCCAATCGTGGCTGTAGTCGATTCGTCGTCGAGGCGGCTGTGAACCCGGACGTTGCCGCGCCCTGGCCGTATCCGCTCCCTCGAAGCGGCTGCGTCGACGGCGACCCGCGCGCAGGCCCCGCGGCCGCCGCGAACACCGCTGCTCGCACCTGATGTCTCCGACGGAGAGGGGGATTTCAGAGGTGGAACTGGACGATGTAGTGCACCGCCTCCTGCGTCGGCAGCGAGCAGGTCTTCTCCACCTTGAAGAAGATCGTCGAGTTGCTCGAGTACTGCGACGGTGAGCTCGTGCTGAAGGAGCCGCTGCCGTTGCCGGTCACGACGACGCTGTTGGTCGCACTGTCGGTCGTGATCGTGAGCTTGTAGCAGGGCGCATTGCCGCCGCCGCTCGTGGTGATCGTCGCGCCGTAGTTGTTGATGCAGAAGAACGGGAACACGTGCGAGCTGCCGTCGCCGACGATCGACCAGTAGTCGGGCGCGCTGCCGACGGTGCCGTCGAAGCCGTCGATGATCGGGTTCACGTGGACGCGCGAGTCCGAGAGGATGTCGCCCTGGAACGTGGTCATCGAGCCGTCGTCGCAACCGCTCGTGCCGAGGGGCTGCGCCGCCTTTTGCGTGTGCCCGGGCGGCGTGACGTGCGTCCGTTCGCAGCCGTTGGCGGCGTTGCCGTCGACGTCGTAGTTCTCGCCGCGGCAGGTGAACTGGCACTGCTGGTTGCCGTCGCAGCTCGCGTCGCCGCCGGCTTGGCCAACGCCGGGGCAGACGTTGCCGCACGCACCGCAGTCCTGGGGAGTGTTCGGCACGATGCAACCGCCGTTGCAGCACGACTGCCCCATCGGGCAGACCTGTCCGCACGCCCCGCAGTTCTGCGCCGTGTTCAGCGGCGTGCAGGCCATGCCGCAGCAGTCCTGGCCCTGCGCGCACGCCTTGCCGCACGCGCCGCAGTTGTTCTTGTCGGAGGTCGCCGCCGGGGCGTACTGCTCCATGCACCCCGCGGGATCCATGTCGGCGCAGCTCATCTTGAACTGCGGAGCGACGGCGCCGCACTTGTCGTATCGCCCGCCTGGCATCAGGCAGGGGCGCTGGCCGGTGCAGGAGCCCGCGTTGTTCGCGCGCGCGCACGCCTGCGGCAGCCCGATGCGCTCGCAGAAGCCGCCGAGCGCGTCGAGGCACACGCCGCCGTTCGGGACGCACAGCGAGCGCATCGCGTTGCCGTCGGGGACCATCGCGCAGGCGTAGTCGGCCGGGCAGGCGTCTGCGCCGGCGAGCGCGCAGTCGACGTGGCAGGCGGGCGCGATGTCGCCGGGCGCCTGGATGCAGCGCTCGGTGAGCGCGCCGCAGTCGGAGTCCTTCGCGCAGGAGGCGCAGTGCATCGGGCTGCGCGGGACGCAGTATCCGTCGGCGGAGCCGGGCGCGGTCGCCTCGCAGAAGAGGTTGAGGAACGCCGCGCAGTCCTGCTGCGACTTGCAGGTCGCGACGCACGTCTTCTGCGGCGAGCTGCCGACCACGGCCTTGCACAGCCCGGAGGCGCAGTCGCCATCCTGGTCGCAGTTCTGGCCTGCCGGCCTCCCGGGGGTGACGAGATCCGGCGAGGCGAGATCGGCGGTCGCGGCGTCGCCGGGCGAGGCGGTCGCGAGATCGCCGGACGCCGGCGTGGCGAGATCCGCGGGCAGCACGGCCGCGAGGTCCCTGCCGCCGCCACCGTCGGGGCCGCTGCCTCCCGGGGCGAGGTCGGCAGGGGTGCCGGGGCCGCTCCCAGCCGTGCGGGCACAGCCGGCGACGAGAAGCGAGAGCGCGAGGAGGCGCATCGACATGGCGCGCATGATACCGGCGGCGCGCGCCCTCGACAACCGCTCCCCGTCGGAGGGAGCGTCGGCGGCGGGCGACGGGGAAGCGCCCGGCAGGGAGCGGCTCGTGCGCACCGACGACGAGCCCGGCGACGACGCGGGCTGATCGACCGCACGGCCGTCGCCGCGGCCCCGGGTGACAAGCCGGGTGGTAAGTAAAGATGACCGGCGGCCAGGCGCTCCGCTAGAATCTCGCGCATGTTCGCGAACGCCTCCCTCTCCCGACGCATCGCGGTCGGCGCCCTGGCGATGCTGGGCGCGTGTGCTCCCGCGAGCCCCGGACCCGATGACTCGGCGATCCCGCTCGACATGGCAACGGGCGGCGGGTCCGACGCGCCGCCGGCGAGCTGCTCTCCCGCCTGCGCCGGACTCACCCCGAAGTGCAATGCCAAGGGCCACTGTGTCGGCTGCCTCGGCGACATGGATTGCCCGGCCGGCGACTACTGCAAGATCGCCGGCGACACGCAGGCGACCTGCGTCCCCGGCTGCACCGGCGACGGCAACTGCGGCAACGGCAAGAAGTGCTGCAACAACGTCTGCGTCGACGTCGGCAGCGATCTCGCCAACTGCGGCGCGTGCGGCACGCAATGCAAGGCCACTCACGCCGCGCCGACCTGCACCGCCGGCCAATGCGGCTTCTCGGGCCAGTGCGATCCGGGGTGGGGCGATTGCAACCACGACCCCAAAGACGGCTGCGAGGCGAACCTCCATACCGACGCGAACAACTGCACGGCGTGCGGAATGGCGTGCAACAGCGCCAACGCGATCAACGCCTGCGCCGACGCCTGCTACATGGCCGCCTGCCAGTTCGGATTCGCGGACTGCAACAATGAC
>JAJXSP010000047.1 GCA_021784515.1 Myxococcales bacterium
CTGGCGGCGGCGCGGCTGGCGGCCCAGGCGCTGGAGGCCGCCCATCGGGCGGCGGGCGCATGAGGACGCGCTGGCTGGCGTGGCGTCCCCCCGGCGTGTGGAAGTCGGCCGAGACGCCCGGAGACGCTCGAAAGACGAGGGACGCGTCTTTTGTTTCTTCGCAGTGCGTGCCCCAAGGGCCGATTGGGCCCGACCGCCGGCGAAGAAACGAAAGACCGTCCCCCCAGCGCGTGGAAGACGGCCGAGACATCCGGCTGGCTCACGTGATCGACATGGACACGGGCGAGCTGGTGAAGGCGCCTGAGGCGGCGAGGGCGGGGGCCGAGCGGCGGTAGACGGCGAACGGACGGTGCGCTCGCCGCGGCGCGAGGGCCTCTTGCGCCGGCTGGACCCTCACGCTTCGCCGAGGCGACGCGCCAGGGCTGCCCGGGTCGGCGGCGCGCAAGGGCGACGACGCGATCACGCTCGACGCCGGGCTCGTCTGATCGTTCTCGCGCCGGAATGAACGCCGGCGAGCGCTCTGGACACGAACGGTCATTGGGCAAGCTCCGACTTGCCGCCCGGGAGTCGTCCATGCGTCCTTCGCCGGCCGGCCGTTCGCTCGTCGCCTTCGCACTCGGGGCGCTCTTCGTGACGGTGCTCGGGTGCGACGGCAGCGTCGACCTCCACACGCCCTGCGTCCTGCCGAGCAACCTCGCCTGCGCGGCGGGGAGCTGGTGCGAAGTGGGCACGTGCGCCGATCAATCGACCACCTCCTGCTATTGTCCCGCCGACGGGTCGGGCCGGTTGCAGTGCGACCGCACTTGCGGCGCTCCCGACGGCGGGCTTCGGGACAGCGTGGTCGGCGGCGGCAAGACTCTCGCCTGCGCGCTGCCCAACCTCTCCCTCTGTCCCGTCGGCGCGCTCTGTCTCACCGATACTTGCGCCAATGGCAGCAAGGTCGCCTGCCGCTGCGAGAGCACCGGCGAGCTCATGTGCAACGGCTGCAGCGTCCCCGAGGACGGCGCGTTCGGCCCGGCGTGCGCGCTGCCCGACGGGACGTGGATCGACGTCGACAAGCAGGCCCAGGTGGGCGCCTGCAGCGACGGCAGGCCGATCATCTGCTCGTGCAGCCCGCTCGGTATCCGCTGCAACGTGCCCTGCTAGCCTTCGTCGCTGCGGGCGCCGAGCAGCGCGACCGGGAACGCCGCCCAGCACTCCTCCACGCGCAGCGCACCGTCGCGCGCGACCACCCGCCGCCCGCTCACCGCGTCGACGAACGGGCCCGCCATCGTCTCGGGCAGCAGCACGCGCGCGCGCAACGCGAGGCCGCCTCGCTCGTCGAGGGCGTCGAGCACCAGCCGCGGCACGACGCACACGAGCGCGCGTCCTTCGTGACCACGGGCGAGCGCCACCACGCGGTGGGCGTCGTCGCCGTCGACGGCGAGCGGCACGTAGTCGCCGTCGAGGAACAGCGCGGGATCGGTGCGCCGCCAGCGCAGGCCCTCGCGCAGGAGCAGGAGCTTGGCGCGCCCGTCGACGAGCGCCTCGGGGCGCGACACCTCGCGGGCGAGCGGTTCGCGCGCGCGCGGCCCCGCGCCGAGGCGCCGCTCCAGCTCGTCGAGGAGGCGCGCCCGTCGCTGGAAGTCGACCGGCCGGCGATTGTCGGGATCGACCAGCGAGAGATCCCACAGCTCGCAGCCCTGGTAGACGTCGGCCACGCCCGGCGAGGCGAGCTTGAGCGCCGCCATCGCCAGCGACGAGAGGCGCGCCGCGTGCGCGATCCGCCGCTGGAAGGGCACGAAGTCGTCGAGGAAGGCGCGCGAGCAGAGCACGTCCTCGACGAAGCGCCGCACCGCCGCCTCGTACTCCTCGTCGGGGTTGGTCCAGCTGGTGTGGACCTTGGCCTCCTTGAGCGCCTTCTGCATGTAGTCGCAGATGCGGCCGGCGAAGTGCGGCGCGGGCGTCTCGTCGGGGAACGCGCCGACGAGCGTCTGGTACAAAAGGATCTCGTCGTTCGGGTCGGGCGCGGGGCCGCTCTCCGTCTCCACCTTGGCGCGCCGGTTCAGCTCGGCCCAGCGATGCACCGCGGCCTCCCACCGGTCGGGGATCTCCGAGAGCGCGGCGATGCGCAGGCGGAGGTCCTCGCCGCGCTTGGTGTCGTGCGTGGCGGTGGCGGTGAGCGAGCCGGGCCACTTTTCGAGGCGCTCCGCGTTGCGCGCGTGGAACTCCTCCTCGTCGATGCCGAAGCAGCGCGGATCGCCGCCCACCTCGTTGAGCGCGACCAGCCGGTTGTAGACGTAGTAGGCGGTGTCCTCGACGGCCTTGGCGGTGACCGGGCCGGTCACCTGCTGGAGCTTGCGCACCAGCTCGACGCGCTCGTGGCGCTGCGCCTCGTCGATGCGTTCGGGGTGGCGGAGCAGGAGGATGTCGCCGAGGAAGCGGTAGATCGAGCGGTTGAGGTCGGGGGTGTGGCGCGCCGCGCGGGCGAGCGCGCCCTCGATGGCGCGGTGGTCGCGGTCGGTCACGTCGGCGGCGGCCGTGCCCTCGACGTAGGTGCGGTAGATCGGCAGCGCGGCCACGTACTCGACGAGCGCGCGGCGGAGCGAGCCCAGCGTGAAGTCGCGGGTGCGGCGGTCGCGCTCGCTGATGCGGTTCAGGCGGTGGGCGAGCGTCTGCAGCTCGCTCGCCATCGAGGTGGACATGAGCAGGCGCTTCTTCTCGTCCACGAGCGCGGTGTAGTCGAGCGCGCGGCCGGTGAAGCGCGCGTACAGCTCGGAGAAGCGGCCCTCGCTGCGCCCGTCGACGAACAGCGCGGTGAGCAGGAAGAGCGCCTCGTAGCCGGTCGTTCCGTCGACGCACCACGAGGCGGGCATGCGCTCGCGCCCCTCGAGGATCTTCTCCACCACCACGTAGAGCGAGCGCGGCGGGAGGCGCCCCTCCGCGACGGCGCGGTCGATCGCGCGGCCGAGCGCGGGGACGAGCGCCTCGAAGTCGACCTCCGCGCCGCCTCGCGCGAGGAAGCGCGCCCGCGCGCGCTCGATCCAGCCGGCGCGCTGCAGCGACCGGAAGTAGGCGGTCGGCTGGTAGAGACCGTCGGGGTGGTCGATGCGCAGGCCGTGGACGCGCCCGTCGCGGAGCAGGCCGAGGACGAGGCGGTGCGTGTCGGCGAAGACGCGCTCGTCCTCCATCCGGATCGCGGCCAGCGAGTTGATGTCGAAGAAGCGACGGTAGTTGATCTCCTCGCCGGCGACGCGCCAGTGGGCGAGGCGGTAGGCCTGCGCGTCGAGGAGCGAGGCGAGGAGGTCGAAGCTGCGCGGGTCGCCGGGCGTGCCGTTCAACTGCGCGAGGTTCGCGTCGACGAAAGCACGGATGCGCGGGCTTTCGTCGAACAGCGCGGCGAGGCGGCGCTTGGCCACCTCCTTCTCGCGGGCGCGCTCGGCGATCTTGTCCGGGTCCACCTTGGAGCGCGGCGCCAGCTTCTCGAGCGACGCGATGATCGACTGCAGCTCCATCACGTGCTCGTCGCTCGGGCCCAGCTCCGCCTCGAGGGCCTCCAGGCCGTGGCGCAGGATCCGGGGCACGGAGCGCGGCGAGATCGGGAAGCGGTGCTCGAAGTAGCGCACCGAGAAGGCGCCGCCGTCGCGCTCGAGGCGCAGCTCGCCGCGCTCGAGCACCTCGCCGAACTGATCGCCCAGCACCGGCACGAGCACCTTGTTCTCCAGCTCCGCCTTGGCCGGGTGCCAGTCGACGTCGAAGTACGGCGCGAACAGCGAAGACTGGCCGTTCTCGAGGAGGTCGGTCCACCAGGCGTTGTTCGGCTCGATCGCCATGTGGTTGGGGACGAAGTCGACGATGGCGCGCAGGCCGTGCGCCCGCAGCGCCTCCGTGAGCGCCGCGAAGCCTTCCTCGCCGCCGAGCTCCGGGTTGAGGCGGTGGTGATCGATCACGTCGTAGCCGTGCGAGCTGCCGGGCGCCGCGGCGAGGATCGGCGAGAGGTAGACGTGCGTGACGCCGAGCCGCGCGAGGTAGGGGACGAGCGCCGCCGCGGCACGGAAGGAAAAGCGCGGCGTGAGCTGCAGCCGGTAGGTCGAACCCGGGCGCTCCCTCGGAGCGCGCGCCTCCTCGGCGAGCTCGTCGAGCAGGCGTGCGACCGCCGACGCCTGGTATGGGTCGGGCGCACCAGTGGCGCGCGCGTCGTCGTCTGCCATCCTCGACGACAGAGAAGCGGGACGCGGGCCAGCGCCCGCGAGCGGACCCGCGCGGTACTATTCGCCCGATGCGACCTCCTGTCGGCTCCCTCCTCCGCGGCGCGCTCGCGATGGCGCGCGAGGCGCTGCGGATCATCATGCGCCGCCCCCTGCCCAGCGTGGTGGCGGTCGCCCTCGACGAGGGCGGGCGCGTGGTGCTGATGCGCCGCAGCGGCGGGGCGTGGAGCCTGCCGGGCGGCCTCATGGAATGGGGCGAGCAGATCGAGGAGACGCTGCGCCGCGAGGTGCTCGAGGAGACGGGCCTCGCCGTCCGCTCCGTCGGGCGGGTGATCGGCCTCTACTCGCACCCGCGGCGCGACGCGCGCTTCCACTCGATCGCGATCGCGGTGGAGTGCGTGGTCGTGCCGTCGGAGGAGGCGCCGGAGCGCAACCCGCTCGAGGTGCTGGCGGTGCAGTCCTTCGCGCGCGAGGAGTTGCCCGCGCGGCTCGCCTTCGACGGGCGTCGCATCCTCGACGACTGGGCGCGCGGCGCGACGACGCTCGACTGATCCGCGCTAGTTGGAGACGTGCCCGACCAGCTCGACGAGCACGCCGCCGCACGCCGACGGGTGGAGGAAGCCGACGTGGTGGCCGCGCGCGCCGGGGCGCGGCACCGTGTCGATCATCGGCAGGCCCGCCTCGGCCAGCTCGCGCAGCGCGGCGGCGAGATCGTCGACGCGGAAGGCGACGTGGTGCAGCCCCGGCCCGCGCTTCTGGAGGAACTTCTCGAGCGTCGGGTTGCCTGCCGGCGCGATCAGCTCGATGCACGCGCCCGCCTCCTCGGGGGTGAGCAGGAACGAGGCCTCGGTCTTCTGCGCGGCGACGAACTCGCGCGGCCCGGCGTGAAGGCCGAGGTGGGAGAGGAACGGCGCGGCGGCCATTCCCACGTCCACGACGCAGGCGGCGACGTGGTCGATGCCGAGGATCTTCATGGCTGCTCCTTTTCCGGCGCGTCGTCGGGGAGCAGCCCCGCCTTGCGCGCGATGCACAGCTTCTTCCACTCCACGCGCAGCGTCGCCGCGTCGACCATCTCGTCCTGGTAGACGATCGCGCCGAGCCCCGCGTCGAGGTCGGCCTGGCGGTAGAGCGCCAGGATCTCGCGCGCCCGCGCGATCTCCTCGCCGGTCGGCGTGAAGACGCCGTTGATGATCGGCACCTGGTCGGGGTGGATCGCCCACTTGCCGTCGAAGCCGAGCTGCGCCGCGCGGCCCGCGTCGTCGCGGCATCGCTCCGCGTCGCGGAACTGCACCGTCACGTTGTCGATCGCCGCCACGCCCGCGGCGCGCGCCGCGGCGAGCAGCTTCGCCTTCGGGTAGTGGAACAGGGCGAACGGCTCGCTGGTGAAGTCGCGCGCGCCGACGTCGCCGGCGTAGTCGGCGATGCCGAAGATCAGCGAGGCGAGGCGAGGCGAGGCGGTGGCGATCTCGAAGGCGTGGATCACCGCCTGCGCCGATTCGATCAGCACCTCGATCCGGATCCGCCCGACGGGCAGCCCCACGTTCTGCTCGATCTGCGTGAGCAGCCGGTCGACGAACGCGACGTCCTGCGCAGCCTGCACCTTCGGGATCACCACCACGTCGACGAAGCGCCCGGCGGCCTCGACCACCTCGATCAGGTCGCGGTAGAAGAACTTCGTGGAGAGGCAGTTCGGGCGGAACGCGCGCAGCTTGCCGCGCCAGTTGAGCGTGGAGAGCGCCTCGATCACCGTCGCCCGCGCCGCCACCTTCTGCGACAGGCCGCAGGCGTCCTCGAGGTCGAGGATCACCTCGTCGGCCTCCGAGGCGGCGGCCTTCGTCGCCATCTTCAGCGAGTGGCCGGGGCAGGTGAGCTCGCTGCGGCGGATCGGGAAGTCGCGCTGGATGACGATCTGCTCCATCGGGCGCGCAGTATCCCACCGTCGCGGGCGCCTGGGAATGCCAGGCGCCCGGACGGTCGGTGAAGGGGCGGTGGTGGATTAGTTGGAGCGACGGCGGCGGAGGAGGAGCGCCGCGAGGAGGAGGGCGGCGCCGAGCGTGAGGGCGCGGCCGCCGTCGGGGGTGTGGCCGACGGTGCAGCCGCCGCCGCTCGGCTTCTTCTCGACGCCGCTCCCGGTGACGCCAAGCGTGGCGACGGGCTTGGTGTGGCCCATCGCGGTGATGATGATCGGCCCCGAGTAGGCCTGCGCGGCGGTCGGCGCGAAGGTGACCGTGAAGGTGGTGCTCTGGTTCGGGGCGAGCATCATCATCGTCGCCGACTGGTCGACGGTGAAGGCCGGGTCGGGCGGCATGATCGCCTGCAGCTGCACCGCCACGCCGCCGCCGTTCGCGATCGTCACCGTCTGCGGGGCCGAGGTCGCGCCCACCATCACCGGGCCGAAGTCGAGCGAGCCGCCGCCGCTGTTCGGCGTCACCGTCACCATCGGGCCGATGCCGCTGCCCTTGAGCGTGACGGTGATCGGCATCGCGGGCTGTTCGGGCGTGATGGTGAGCGTGGACATCTGCGCGCCGTTGGCGATCGGCGAGAAGGTGACGTTGAGCGCCACCATGTCGTTCGGCTTGAGCGTCTGGCCGCCGGCGCTGTCGACGGTGAAGGCGCCGCCCGCGATGATCGAGGTGATCTTCACCGGCAGGTCGCCGGTGTTGCTCAGCGTGAGCGACTTTTGCGCCTTCGACTCCGTCGGGACGCCGCCGAAGTCGAGCGTCATGTCCGACACGGCGAGGTTCGCCTGCGCGCCCGAGCCCATCAACTTCACGACCGCGGTGCCCATCATCGGGTCGTCGGAGGAGATGTCCACCTCGGCCATCTCCATCGCGTCCTGCTGCGGCGCGAAGGCGACGTGGAAGACGAGCGTGTCCTTCGGCTTGAGCGCCATCGGGCCGGCCGGCGGATCGGTGATGGTGAAGTCGTTCTGGTCCTGCCCCGCGACGAGAACGTCCGTCACGTTCAGCGTGTCGCTGCCCGAGTTGGTGATCGTGACGGCCATCGCCATCGAGGTGGCGCCGATCGACACCGGGCCGAAGTCGAGCGACGTCGGCGCGACGGAGATCATCGGCGTGACGCCGGTGCAGGTGAGCGTCACCGGCCCGAGGTTGCCCACGTCGGTGGCGATGGTGAGCGTGCCGGCCAGCGCCCCGGCCGCCGTCGGCGTGCACAGGACGCCGACCATCGCCATCCCGTTCGCGGCGACGGTGGCGGGCGCCATCCCCGAGAGCGAGAACGACGCGGCGTCCTTCCCGCCGAAGGTCATCCCGAGCAGGTGGAGCACGCCGGTGCCGGTGTTGCTGACCGTGAGGTTCTGCGGCATCGACGCCATCATCAGCGCCTGGTTGCCGAAGGCGAGGGTGCCGGGCGCCACCTTGCCCATCGCCGTGGTGCCGTTGCCGAGCACCGTGATGACCTTGTTGCCCGCGTCGGAGACGACCGTCACCGTCGCGCTGCGCATGCCGGCCGCGGTGGGCTTGAAGGTGACGGTGAACGGCTGGCTCGAGCCGGCGGTGACTGCGTTCTTCACGAGCGCCGCCTTGTCGATCAGGAAGTCGCCCGCGTTCTGGCCGCCCACCGTGACGTCGGAGACCTTGAGATCCGCGCAGCCCGAGTTCGTCACATGCAAGTCCTGCGGCGACGAGCCGCCGATATTGACGTCGCCGAAGGCGAGCGAGGCGGCGTCGAGCGTGATCCCCGACGGGCCGGCGCAGCCCGACAGCGGCACCACCATCATCGCGTTGTTCGGGTCGGTCGAGGCGATGCCGAGCGTGCCCATGAAGGTGCCGCCCATCGTCGGAGTGAAGGTGACCATCACCTGGAAGCTGCCGCCGTTGGCGAGCGAGATCGGCAGCCCAGGGAGGCCGCCCGCCGCGAACACCGGGCCGCCGGCGGTGACGGAGACGCCGGTCACCGAGATCTTCCCGGCGCCCTTGTTGGCGATCGTCACCGACTTCGTGATCGGCATGTTCGCCTGCGTGCCGCCGAAGGCGAGCGGGTTCGGGGAGACGGCGATCGACGACGGGAGCGCGGTGCCGCCGAGCGAGACCTCGGCGTTGAACATCTGCCCGGTCACCGCCACCGAGAGGCTGCCGCTACGGGGGCCGGCGACCTGCGGCGCGAACAGCACGTCCACGCTGACCGTCCCCATCGGCGCCACCTGCAGCGGCACCGCCGGCGCCTTGGCGATCTGGAAGTCGCCCGGGTTGGCGCCGGCGATCGCGATGTTCGTGATCGTCTGCATCACCATGCTGCTGTTGGTGAAGGTGACCGTCTGCGCCGGCGAGAGCGCGAAGGTGCCGGTGTTGGGGAACGACACGGGGTTGGGCATGCCGCGCAGCGGGTTGAAGCCGCCGGCGACGAAGGCGAGCGCGTTGGCGACGAGCTTCGTCGCGTCGCCCGGGTTCTTCTCCGAGTAGTTCGGCTGTCCGAAGTTGTCGGCGAAGCTGGCGTTCAGGTCGACCCGCTGGTGGCCATTGATGGCCATGTGGCAGACGCCCGGCGCCTTGTCGGCGTAGTCCCACGCCGACTTGGCGCCATTCATCACGTTGAGCGTGCCGTCGCCGCGCAGGCTGTCGGTGAGGCCGCCGACGCCGGCCGTGAGCGGCGAGGCCTCGTTCGGCATCGCCGTGAGCGCCGAGGGCTGGAACAGCTCGCCATTGAGGCCGTTGGGCAGGATGCAGTCGTAGCCGTCCTTCGCCCATCGGCCTTGCAGCGGCGTCCCGAACTGGCCGCCGAAGTTGTTCATCGCCTGCACGACGCCGCCGCCGAGGTCCACGTAGTCGGCCAGGGTGTCGCCGAGCGCGTTGGAGTCGGCGTAGCTCAATGAGCCCCAGGTGAGCACCGCGTCGTACATCTTGGTCTTCAGATCCATCAGCGCCGGCGTCTCGGTCGAGCAGTCCATCAGGTCGACGGTGGCGAAGAGCTTCGTGCCCTCGAGGTTCTTCTGCCAGATGGCGCCGGAGCCGTCGCCGCCGTCGTCGATGCAGAGGAGGACGCGCGGGAGCGCGGCGGCCGGCAGCGCGTGCCCGACGAGGGCAGCGAGCAGCAAGGCAGCGAGGCGAGTAGGGCCAGGACGCATGTTGTTCTCCAGTTCAGCCGCGACCCAGGCGCGCGGCAAATGGGCGCGGGACTACTTCGAGGAGCGACGGCGGCGCAGCAGCGCGAACGCGAGGGCCAGGGTGACGAGCGCGAGGGCGGCGGGCGCCGGGCGGGCATCGAGCGGGGCGGCGCTGCAGCCGCCGGGCGGGGTGGCGCGCATCATCGGCGTCACCGCGTTGCCGCTCAGCGCGACGAGGATCGGCTTCGCCACGCCCTGCACCGCGACCATCACCGTGCCCGTCTTCATCCCCGCGTCCGTCGGCGTGAAGGTGACGGTGAAGGTGGTGGTCGCCGGGCCGGGCAAAAGCTGCTTCGTCGCCGACATGTCGATCACGAAGGTGGGATCGCTCGAGGTGACGCCGGTGATCTGGATCGGCGTCGCGCCGCTGTTGGTGACGCTCACCGGGATGGCCATCGACGTCGTGCCCACGGCGATCGAGCCGAAGTCGAGCATGAGCGGGTTCACCCCGACGGTGAGCGGCACCGCGGTGGCGGTGAAGTCGATCATCGCCGTCATGTTGGGCACCTCCTGGACGGCGATGGTGAGCGTGGCCATCGCCGCGCCCGCCTTGGTCGGCGTGAAGGTGACATTGACCGTGGTCGTCCCGCCCTCGGCGATGGTGAGCGGCGCGTGCATGTCGACCGAGAAGGCGGCGGCGTCGGGACCGCCGAAGGTGACGCCGGCGACGGTGATCGGGCCCATGCCCGTGTTCATGATCTTCACCGCCGACGGCATCGACGAGCTGCCCACCGACACCGACCCGAGATCGATCGGCATCGTGCCGTCGGGGTCGGTGGCGAAGTTGGGCATGATCCCCGTGCCCTTGAGGTCCACCTTGGCGAGCGGCGAGACGGGGTCGTCGGAGTCGATCTGGAGCGTGGCCGCCTCGTCGCCGCCGCCCGACGGGATGAAGTTCACGTTGAAGGTGGTGCTCTTGTTCGGCGCGATGGTGATCGGGTAGTTGAGCATCTCGACGATGTTGAAGTCGGAGGCGTTCGCTCCGATGATGGCGGTGTCCGCGATATTCAGCGCGTCGGTGCCGTTGTTGGTGATCGTCACGAGCTGACCCATCGCGGTCGCCCCGACCACCGTCGCGCCGAAGGACAGCGAGGCGGGCGACACGGCGATCACCGGCGCGACCCCCGTGCAGGCGAGCGTCACCGGGGCCGAGGCGCCGACGTCGCTCGCCACCGTCAGCGTCGCCATGTGCGCGCCGTTCATCGGGGGATTGCACACCAGCTGCACCATCGCCGAGCCGTTGGCCTTGATGTCGAAGCTCGTGGGCTGGTTCATCGCCGGCGCGAAGGCATTGTCGGGGTCGGCCAGGTTCAGCGACATGACGTGCAGCACGCCCGTCCCCATGTTGTTGATGGTGATGGGCATCGGCTTCGAGGCGTCGCCGGTCCTCTGGTCGCCGAAGTCGAGCTTGTTGGGCGAGACGGCGATCATCGCCGAGGTGCCGTTGCCGCTCAGGAGGACCGACTTGCTGCCCGCCGCCGAGACCACCGTCACCGTCGCCGAGCGCGTGCCGAGCGCGGTCGGCTTGAAGGTGACCGAGAAGGGCTGCATCGCCGTCGGCATGATGCTGCTGGGTGCTGCCATCTTCTTGTCGACGATGAAGTCGCCGGCGTTGGGGCCGGAGACCTGGATGTCGCTCACCGACAGGTTCGAGAAGCCCGAGTTGGTGATGTTGACCACGTTGGGCGCCGAGGCGGCGCCGAGGTTGATGTCGCCGAAGATGATCGAGCCCGAGTCGAGCGAGATGTCCGCCGCTCCGGCGTAGCCCGAGAGCGCGATGTCGATCTTCGGGTTCGCCTGGTCGTCCGAGGTGATCTCGAGGTTGCCCATGGTGATGCCGTTCACCGACGGCTTGAACGTGACGGTGAACGGGATCGAGACGCCCGGAAAGAGCGCCAGCGGAAAGGGCTGCAGGCCGGAGAGCGTGTAGTCCGGCGAGCCCTGGGTGAGCTGGATGTTCGCCACGCTCACCTTGGTGTTGCCGTTGTTCAAAACGTTCACCATCTGCGACACCGACATCCCGATCTGCGTGCCTCCGACGTTGATCGGCGATGGCGTCACACAGAGGGAGGGCGGGCAGGCGGCCGCGGAGGCGAGGCCATAGGCGAAGAGGGCGCTGGCGCAAAGGACGCTACGCATGAAGGCTCCTTGTCCAAAGGATGGCTCACGCCGCGGTACCCCCGACGCACGCCCGGTCGGCGCCGTCGAGGAGCAGTCGATGTCCCGGGGCATCTCGGCGTGGGTCTCCGCGAGTACCTATTGCTGAGCGGACAACCTATCAGGCGGGGCGAAAAAGAAAAACCCCCGAGCGCGGGGCGCCCGGGGGTCTTCGAAAAACGGTGCGAAGGACTACTTCGCGCCGCCCTCGGCCGGCTTCTCGGCCTTCTCCTTCTTCTTGCCGCCCTTCTTGGCCTTCTTCTCCTTGGCGGGCTTCTCCTCGCCGGCCGGCTTGTCGTCGGCGAAGGCGGGGGCGGCGAAGGCCGAGAAGGCGAAGACGGCGGCGATGCCCAGCAGGATCTTCTTCATGTTCGTTCTCCTTGAGTCGGTGCGGCGGTCATCCCCGCCACGAAGTTGGCCCGGTATCACTCCAGGCGAGTCGAGCGCGGTGGTTTGCAGCCGCCGTGCCGTGGGCTGGTCGGCGCTAAGTGGTTGGATCGCCTTGCTGCCGACTGCGCCGAAGGCATCGAAGTGGGGCGATCGTGCATCGGGGGGGTGAGCGCGCGGGGCCAACCGCCACACCGCCCCACCCGCTCGAGTCGCTCCGCGCCGGTTTCGCCGGCCAGGACCTCGCGGCGGAAATGTCGATCGGACCGAGCAGCCATTTATAGGTGACTGACTCCGGAGCAACGAAGGCACCGCGGGAGGCAGCGATGATCGAACTCCCCCGCGAGGCTCTAGGAGCCTGTTTCCGTAATGCGCCTGCTGCGGCGTTCGATCCGCTCGGGCCATGCTTCGTCGCTCCTCCTCGGATTACAGAAAGTAGTCCGTCGTCGTCGCTGCGCGCGGATGGGTCCCCCGCTCGCTTCGCTCGCTGCCCCCATCCGTGCTCGCGACCTCCTCGCCTGGCCGGCGCTTCGAGCGCCTCGCGACGTCCCCTTACGGAAACAGGCTCCTAGCGGCCGTCGCCGTCGATCGGCTCGAGGTCCTCGTCGGAGATCTCCGCCTCGTCGTCCTCGTCGGGCGCTGGGTGGGCAGGCGCCTCCTCGGCGAGGTCGTCCGCGAAGGGCAGGGAGTGCATCGCCGACGGGGTCAGCGACGGCGGCGCGTCGGGCTCTCCGCGATCACCCGGTCCGCGCACCGTCGGCTGCGTCGGCGCCGGCGCGAAGTCGCCGCTCCCGTCGCGACCCCCGGCCGTTGCGGCCGCCCGCGGCACGCCGCCCGGAGGAGCCGCCAGCCCCGGATGCCCCAGGTCGGGGAGCGGGCCCTCGCCGAGCGGATTCATGAAGATCATTGTCGCCTGCGCGTGCAGGTCCGACGGCGACTCGGCCGCGCCGGTGCCCTGGCCGTCGTCGATCGGCGGCATCCGATCGGTGGGCACGGTGAGGTCAGGTGGATCGATCTTCCGCACCGCGCCGGTGTCCAGCTCATACAGCGACGGCGCCGCGCCGCCCGCCGCCCGCGGCAGCGCCTTCTCGCCCGTCTCCTCGTCGTGGATCGAGCGTTGCGCCGGGGCCAGCAGGCGGGTCCGTTCGTCGTGCAGCGACGCCGGCGCGGGCAGCGACGGGACGGCGGTGACGACCCCCGACTCCTCGGGCGGCAGGCCGAGCCGCGCCCGGTCGAGCATCATCGTCGGCTGCCCGTGGAGGTCCGACGGGCGCACCGGTTCGAGGTGCGGGTAGTGCGAGGTCTGGTCCTGCGTCGCCCCCGTCCCGGGCCCCCCGAACATCGGCGTGAACTGCGTCACCGGCGCGTCCGGTCCGAGCGCCTCGGCGATCAGGTTGACCCCGGTCTGCTTCTCGTCGGCCTGGTCGATCACGTAGGCCTCGAGCAGCCGCAGCTCGCGCTCGATGTCCTCCTCGAACACCTTGCGCATGTGGCGCGCGAAGTGGCTGCGCCGGTAGCCCGGGGTGTGGCGGTCGAGGAAGATGCGCAGCTCGAGCGCCATCTCCTCGCCCGACTGGTAGCGGTTCGAGCGCGAGCGGGTCATCGCACGGTCCACGATCCGCATCAGCTCGTCCGGCACGTCGGGGGCCACGTCGTGGAGCGGCACCTTGCGTGCGTCGCGGACCGCGAAGATCAGCTCGACCTCGGTCGGCGCCTGGAAGGGCGCCTGGAGGGTCAGCATCTCGTACATGACCGTGCCGAGAGAGAAGAGGTCGGAGCGGTGGTCGAGCTTGCGCCCCATCGCCTGCTCCGGCGACATGTACTTCACCTTCCCCTTGATCACGCCGGTCTTGGTCTGCACCCGCGTCAGCGTCGCCTTGGCGATGCCGAAGTCGCAGAGCTTCACCTCGCCGTGGTAGCTGCACAGGAGGTTCGACGGCGAGACGTCGCGGTGGACGATCCGCAGCGCGCGCCCGGCGCCGTCGCGCTGGGTGTGCGCGGCGTGGAGCGCGTGCGCCGTCTCCATCGCCACCCACGCCACGTGCTCGGGCGGGATCGGCCGGCCGCCCTGCCGCCCGCGCTCGAGCAGCGACCGCACGTCCTTGCCGTCGACGTACTCCATCGCGAGGAAGTACTCGTCGCCCGATTTGGCGAACTCGTAGACGCGCGCGATGTTCTCGTGGTGGAGCAGCGCCGAGATCTTCGCCTCGTCCACCAGCATCTGGAGGAAGTCCTGGTCTTCGACGAGGTGGGCGAGCACGCGCTTCACCGCGACGAGGTGCGGCTGCCCGTCGTGATCGAAGGTCTTGGCGCGGAAGATCTCGGCCATCCCGCCGAACGCGATCCGATCGAGGAGGTGGTATCGACCGAGCTGGTGCGCTTGTGGCATCGCGGGACCGCGTATGTTATCCGAAGCGCTCGGCGCGATGAAGGTGCTCGGGATCGAATCGTCGTGTGACGAGACGGCCGCGGCCGTCGTGGAGTCCACGGCGGAGGGCCCCCTCGCGCTCTCCGACGTGGTGTCGTCGCAGGTGGAGCTGCACCGCCCGTGGGGTGGCGTGGTCCCCGAGCTGGCGTCCCGCGCCCACGTGATCAACGTGGTGCCGGTGATCGAGGAGGCGCTCGCCCGGGCGGGGCTCGGCCTTGACGGGATCGACGGCATCGCGGTCACGCGCGGCCCGGGGCTGGTCGGCGCGCTCCTCGTCGGCGTGCAGGCCGGCAAGGCGATCGCCTTCGCGCGCGGGCTGCCCATCGTCGGCGTGAACCACCTCGAGGGGCACCTCACGGCGATCTTCCTGCGCGATCGCGACGAGCCGCCCCACCCGGTGCCGCCGTTCCCCCACCTCGCGCTGCTCGCCTCGGGCGGCCACACCGCGCTCTACGCCGCGCCTGCGCCCGGCGAGTTCACGCTCCTCGGCGCGACGCGCGACGACGCCGCCGGCGAGGCGTTCGACAAGGTGGCGAAGATGCTCGGCCTCGGCTACCCCGGCGGCGCGACGATCGATCGTCTGGCCGCGAAGGGCGATCCAGCGTCGGTGAAGCTGCCGCGGTCGATGCGGGGGCGCGGCCTCGACTTCAGCTTCAGCGGCCTGAAGACGGCGGTCGCCGCGCACCTCGCGCAGCACGTTGAGGGCCAAGCCCGCCAAAGCGGGCTGCTCCAGGGCCCGACTGTGCCGACGGGCGACGGCGTCGCCGATCTCTGCGCCGCCTTCCAGCGCGCGGTGGTCGAGCAGCTGGTGCGGAAGACCGCTGCTGCATTGCAGCAAACCGGTTTCCACGCGCTCCAGGTCGGCGGCGGCGTGGCGGCCAACGCGGGGCTGCGCGCGGCGCTCGGCCGCGAGTGCGAGGCGCGCGGCGTGGAGCTGTTCGTCCCGCCGCTCCGTCGCTGCACCGACAACGGCGCGATGATCGCGGCGGCCGGCCTGCTCCGCCTTTCGCGCGGCGAACGCGCCGACCTCACCCTCAACGCGACGGCTTCGCTGCCGCTGGGCGCCTGACGTGCCCGCCGCCGATCCGCGCGAGGTGCTGCGCAAGCACGGACTGTGGGCGAAGAAGTCGTGGGGCCAGAACTTCCTCGTCGACCGGCGCGCGCTCGAGGAGATCGTCCGCGCCTCGGGGGCGACGGCGGAGGACGTGGTGATCGAGATCGGCGCCGGGCTCGGCACCGTGACGGCCGCGCTCGCCGAGCGGGCGGGCAGGGTGATCGCGATCGAGCGCGACCGCGACATGGTCGCCGTGCTGCGCGAGGAGCTGGGCGGCGATCCGCGGGTCGAGATCGCCGAGGCGAACGCGCTCACCTTCGACTACGCCGCCGTCACCGCGGGCGCCGGCAAGAAGCCGATCGTCGTCGGCAACCTGCCCTACCAGATCGCCTCGCCGCTCCTGTTCCGCCTCCTCGACGCCCGCGCCTCGCTCGCCCGCGCGGTGGTGATGGTGCAGAAGGAGATGGCCGACCGCATCGTCGCCGCGCCGGGGTCGAAGACCTACGGCGCGCTCTCGGTGATGGTGCAGATGGCGGGCGCGCCGCGGATCGCCTGGAAGCTCGCGCCGGGGGCATTCCACCCGCCGCCGAAGGTGGCCTCGGCGGTGCTGGCGATCGACCTTTGCGCGGGCACGCGGGTCCCGGTCGCCGACGAGCCGCGCTTCTCGGCGGTGGTGCACGCGGCGTTCGGGCAGCGGCGCAAGACGCTGCGCAACGCGCTGCGGTCGATCGCCGCCCCCGAGGCGATCGAGCAGGCATTCGCCACGCTCGGCCTCGACGGCGATCGCCGCGGCGAGACGCTCTCCGTCGAGGAGTTCGCGCGGCTGGCCGACGCGTTGTAGATCCCCCTCATGCCCGAGCTGCCCGAGGTCGAGACGGTGGCGCGCAGCCTGCGGCCGCGGCTCGTCGGGCGGACCATCCGCCGGGTCTCGACGAGCGGCCTTTCGCTGCGCTCGCCCGTCGACGAGGTGGGGCTGCGGCTGGCGTGCGAGGGGGCGCGCGCCCTCGGCGTGCGTCGGATCGGGAAGTACCTGCTGATCGACCTGTCGAGCGACTTCGTGGTGCTGGCGCATCTCGGCATGAGCGGGCGTTTTGCGTTCGCACAAAACAATGATGCGCTCGCACCACATACCCACGCCGTGTTCACCCTCGACGAGGGCGAGCTGCGGTACGTCGATCCCCGCCGCTTCGGCGTGCTCGTGGCGCGGCGCGCGGGCGAGGTGATGGCCTCGGCCGAGCTGGCGCTCCTCGGGCCCGATCCGCTGTCCGATGCGTTCACCGTCGAGCACCTCGCCCGGGAAGCGGCCTCGTCGCGCGGCGTAGCGCTCAAGAGCTTCCTGCTCGATCAACGGCGCGTCGCCGGCCTGGGCAACATCTACGTGTGCGAGGCGCTCCACGCCGCGCGCCTCTCGCCGCGCCGGCGCGCCAACACGCTCGGCGGCGAGCGTGTGGTGCGACTGCACCACGAAATCCGCGCGGTGCTCGCGGCGGCGGTGGCGCGCAGGGGCACGACGCTGCGCGACTACGCCGACGCCGACGGCGGGCTCGGCGGCAACCAGCACCACCTCGCCGTCTACGGCCGCGCCGGGGCGCCCTGCCCGTCGTGCGGCGCGGCGATCCGGCAGATCGTCCAGGCCGCGCGCTCGACGTGGTACTGCCCGCGCTGCCAGCGCTGATCGGCCCCGACCGGATCGGTTAGATCGTCCGGCCCGGCGGGGCGTTCAAAGCCTCGACGAGCTGAGCGTTTGATCGGTGGCCCGGCTTCACTTACGATCCGCCGCACTCGCGTTGGCTCGACACGGCTCCGCCGGGTCGAACCGTCGCGGGAGGTTCGGAACCCCTTGGGGTTCCGACCAGGACCGAAGCGTGGCGACACGCGAAGGGTGGCCCCGTGCGGGATGAGAGCGATGAAGCGTTGATGCTGCGCTACCGCGGCGGCGAGGTCCGGGCCTTCGAGGTCCTCCTCACCCGCCACCGCAAGCCCGTCTACAACTTCATCCTGCGTTTCGTGATGGATCCCGCGCTCGCGGAGGATCTGCTTCAAGAGACCTTCCTGCGCGTGATCAAGGGGTCGGAGAGCTATGAGCGGCAAGCGAAGTTCACCACCTGGCTGTACACCATCGCGCGGAACCTCTGCGTCGACGCGAGCCGGCGCGCGAAGCACCGCCGGGCGGCCAGCCTCGACGCGCCGTCCGACCCGCACGCCGACGAAGAGGGCGCGCCGACGCTGCTCGACCGCACCGCGGATCAAAAGGGCGCCGTGGACCGCAGCGTGATCGGCAAGCAGCTCGGCGAGCGGATAAAGCTCGCGGTGGAGGCGCTGGTCGAGGAGCAGCGCGAGGTGTTCATCCTGCGCGAGGTGATGGATCTGCCATTCAAGGAGATCGCGGAGATCGTCGGGTGCCCGGAGAACACCGTGAAGAGTCGGATGCGGTACGCTCTCGAGAAGCTGCGCGAGGCGCTCGACGAGTACCGCGATCTGGCGCAGGCGGCACAATGACCACCGAGTGCAGGAACTTCGACGACCACCTGCTCGACTATCTCTATGAGGAGCTCGAGCCGCGCGCCCAGGCGGAGCTGCGCGCGCACGTCGACGGCTGCGCGCGCTGCCGCGGCGAGGTCGAGTCGTTCGGGCGGGTGCGCTCGGCGGTGAAGTCGCAGGTGGTGATGGCCGAGCCGCCGGCGGCGGTGTCGGCGAAGCTGCTCTACCAGGCGGCGCAGCAGGCGCCGCGGGGCGGCGTGATCGTCCCGCTGTTCCGCCGCGTCGCGCGCCATCCGGTGTATGCGATGGCGGCGTCCTTCCTCGTCGTCGGCGGCCTCGCCGGCGCGCTGTGGAACAGCTCCGGGCACAAGGCGATGATGGCGGAGGCTCCGCCGCCGGCCGCGGCGACCGCGAAGGTCGCGCTCCCCGCCGCGCCGGCCGTGGCGGCGAACGCTCCGGCTCCGACGCCGCAGGAGGCACAGCGCCCGGTGGGCGCGCCTGCGCAGCTCGCGGAGGCGAACGATCGCGCCACCGTCGGCGGCCTGCTCGAGGCGGACAGGGCGGACAAGGCCGGCAAGGCCGACAACGCGACGGCGCCGGCGCCGAAGCCGTCGGCGCTCGCGTGGCGCGCCGCGAAGAGCGTGGGAGCCGACGGGCTCGACCTGCGCGAGGCGGAGGGCTACGCGTCGCCGTCGGCGCACGGCGGCGCGGCGTCGGGCAAGAACGGGTTCGGCTCGTTCGGGGGCGGCCGGCCGGCGATGCT
>JAJXSP010000492.1 GCA_021784515.1 Myxococcales bacterium
CCACCGCCGCCGACAGCGACGGGCGCAGCGCGCGGAGGAGCGGGCGGGCATCGTCTGGCATGGGGCTGTCGGATTAGCACGCCGGCGGGGCGCCGCCAAGCACCCGGCAAACGGGGACGGTGTTGACGATCGCTCACTATTTCCCCACCACGCCCCGCCTCCATGGCCGGCCCGCGAGCCGGCGGCGACGGGCTCAGGTCGAAGCCGAAGCCCCGCGCCGGAAGGCGATTGACGACGCCGCGCCCCGCGCGGTTGCCTACCGCGGGTGCGCACGATAGCGTCGCGGCCGTGCGCAAGCTGATGATCGCTCTTCTCGTCGCCGGCTGTGGCAGCGGCGACGCCCCGCGCCCCGCCGCCGCCCCCGCCGTCGACGCGGCGCCGCCGAAGCCCGCCGTCGATCCGGAGCCCGGCCGCGTGGTCTACGACTTCCTCGCCAACCGGCCCGTCGCCCACGTGCGCGTCGCCGGCAGCCTGCTGATCGACGGCGGCAGCCCGGCGTTCTGGAAGTACGTCGACGGCGGCTGGAAGTCGAACTGGCTGCCCGCCGAGCACGACGGCGACCACGCGGTGGCGCTGGTGCAGGGCATCGCCGGCGTGGTGCGCTTCCCCGTCGAGCGCGACGACGACGACCAGCCCGCGGGCGACCTGCGCCTCGTCTTCTCCGCGCGTCCCGCCGTCGACAAGCAGTCGCTCTCGGTGTTCCTCGACGAGAAGCCGATCGCCAACCTCGCGATCGCCGAGGGCTACAAGAGTTACGAGGTGACGCTGCCGGCCGCGAAGCTCCAGCCCGGCGACAACACCGTGCGCTTCCACTTCCGCGCCGCCGGCGACCTCGGCGGCAAGCACACCGCGGCCGCGATCGAGCGCATCGCCGTCGGGCCCAAGGGCGGCCCCGACCCCGGCCCGAGCCCGCGCCTCGGCGCGCCCTACGGCATCGGCGGCGACGTGCGGCGCGCGCTCGCCGCGACGCAGCCGGCGCGCTTCTCCTACTACCTCACCATCCCCAAGGGCACGCGCCTCGGCTTCCGCTTCGGCACCCAGGGCGCGCCCGACAAGACGCGCTTCGCGGTGCGCGCCACCGTCGACGGCAAGCCCCCGGTCGAGCTGTGGGCGCAGCCCGCCGGCCCGACCTGGCAGCGCGCCTCCGTCGATCTCGCGCCCGTGGCCGGCGAGACGGTGCGACTCGACTTCGTCATCCGCGGCGGCGGCGGCGCGTTCGGCGAGCCGGCGCTCACCGCCGAGGCGCCCGCCGCGTCGCACCCCCGCGGCAAGGCGGCCGAGCACGTGCTGGTGTGGATGGTCGACACGCTGCGCGCCGACCGCTTGTCCGCCTGGAACCCGAAGACCGAGACGAAGACGCCGGGCTTCGACCAGCTCGCCAAGGAGGCGACGCGCTTTGTGCACACCACCGTGCAGGGCAACTTCTCGCTGCCCTCGCACACCACGCTCCTCACCGGCGTGCTCCCGTCGGTGCACAAGATGTTCGAGGACAAGGACCGCCTCGCCGAGTCGCTCCCCGTCGCGGCGCAGGTGTTCGATCGCGCCGGCTTCGAGACGGCGATCTTCTCCAGCAACGGCTACGTCTCCGACAAGTGGGGGTTCAAGAAGGGCTGGACGGCCTACAAGAACTTCATCCGCGAGGATCTCCCCAACAGCGCCGATCAGGTGTGGAAGGCGGCCAGGCCGTGGCTGGAGGGCGAGGTGAAGGCGGGGCGGCGCACGTTCATGTACCTCGCCACCGTCGACCCGCACGTCGCCTACAACCCGCCCGAGAGGTTCCTCAAGCCCTACTGGCCGAAGCCCTACAAGGGACCTGTCATTCCGGTGAAGACCTCCGAGCAGCTCTATCAGATCAAGATCAACAAGCTCCGCCTCGGCGACGATGACAAGCGCTACCTCGAGGCGCTCTACGACGCCGAGGTGACGGAGAACGACGCCACCTTCGAGCAGGTCGTGGACGACCTGAAGAAGATGGGCATCTACGACAAGACCGCGATCGTCCTCGTCTCGGACCACGGCGACGAGTTCTTCGATCACGGCTCGGTCGGGCACGGCCACTCGCTCTACCAGGAGCTGCTCGACGTGCCGCTGATGATCCGCTTCCCGCCGCTGTTCCCCGAGGGCAAGGTGATCGACGACGACGTCGACCTCACCGACGTCTACGCGACGCTGCTCGACGCGGCGGGGGTCGATCCGAACGCCGAGGCGCAGGGGGAGAGCCTGGTGCGGCTGGCGACCGACGACGGGCCGCGCATGCCGCGCGCGACCGAGGCGTTCCACGGCGGCGTGATCCGCGCCCTGCGCGTCGGACGCTGGAAGTTGATCACCTGGACCGGCTCGCGCGTCGCGCTGTTCGATCTCGCGGACGACCCGCACGAGAAGCGCGACCTCGCGACGGCGCGGCCGATCGCGCTGCGCATGCTGCGCGACCTGTTCGCGTACCAGCACGCCTACGGCGAGCGGTGGCACAAGACGCAGTGGGGCGTCCCCTCGGCGATGAAGGCGAGCTTCGCCGACGATATCGGGATGAAGTAGCCGCCCTCCGCCGCGCGAGGCGAGACGGGCAGCACCGCTCCGACCGCGTCTGCGCTCACGCTCGAAGCGATTGAGCCAGGAGCGCGAAGCCGATGGCGACGAGCCCCACGTGGACGTACCGCAGAAACGACCGTCCGTTCAGTCGGCGATGGATCATGCGGCCGAGCGCCGTGGCGACCAGGACGCCGGGAACGGAGAGCAGGTAGTACCGAGTCACCGTGGGCGACCAGAGTCCGGTCAGCCAGTATCCGGTCATGCCGATCAGGCTCGCGGGGAGGAAATAAGCTTGGAGCGTTGCCCGGAAGTGCGACGCCGACCAGTTGCGCAACGAGCCGTACACGACGATCGGAGGGCCGTTCATTCCGTAGGCGCCGCCGAGCACGCCGGCGAAGAGACCGCAGCCCAGCAGCCACTGGAGGTGGTCGCGCTCGAGCCGCAGGGGCGCGCGACTCGCGAGCGAATAGAACGCGAACGCGAGGATGACGAGCGCCAGGATCGCCTTGACCACTCGCCCATCGACCGCCGTCAGGAGCCACAAGCCGAGCGGGATCCCCGCCAGCGTCGCGAGCACGAGCCACGCAGCGCTGCGCACGTGGACCTCGCGCCAGTCCTGCGCGACCACGATGGTCGCGACCGTGATCGAGACGAGGACGGCGAGCGGCGCGGCCTCCCGGACCGGCATGCGAAGCGCCAACAACGGGACCGCGATCAACGCTTCGCCGAACCCGAAGGCCGAGCGAATCAGCGTCGCAAAGAACAGCACCGCGAGCACGTGCGCGAGGACGAGGTTCACGCCTGCACCGTACCATGGCGATGCAGAACCACCGCCGCGCCGCGACCGCACGGAGGCGTCGTTCGTCGTGCCGGAGGTGCGCCCGCCGAGGCACCCGGAGGCAACCAATTTCGCCGACACGCCACCCTCTCCTGAGGGTCCGTCGGAAAGCAACTTGGGTGCGGCTCTCCATGACGATGGCGTCGAGAACGTGCCCGCTTCGAGCGTGAGCGTGAGCGTGAGGGAAGGAGCAACTTCCAGCGCCCTCCTGCCGATGACCCCGCCCCGCGCACCCAACCAATTTCGCCGTCACGTCACCGTCTCCCCAAGTGGCCCCCGCCCGATCCGCACTGGCGCGGCTCCCTCGCCCGCAGAATAATTTGGCCCGGAGTCATGGTGCCACTGCGCCACCGCAGCACCCTCTCCGTCGTCGGCCGGATCGTCCCCGCGCGCGACCAGGCGATCGAGGAGGAGACGCCGCTCTTCGCGGCGGAGCGTGCCTTCGCGTGGGAGCGCGGCGGGCCGCTCACTCGGGCCTTCGTCGCGGCGCTGCCCGACGCGTGGGGCGAGGGCGTGCTGGTGGGGCACCACGAGTCCACCTGGGACGACCCGCGCTTCCAGCGGATGGTCGTCGCCGGCATCCGGTGGGCGATGGGCGAAGACGGACTCAGCGGGTGACGAGCAGGTAGACGAAGTACGGGGCGCCGACGACCGCCACCAGCAGCCCCGCGGGCACCTCGGCGCTCCCGAACACCGTGCGCCCGAGCGTGTCGGCGGCGACGAGCACGACCGCGCCGACGCAGGCCGCCAGGAGCGCGAGCGGCCGCGACCGCGGGCCGACCACCCGCCGTGCGAGGTTGCCCGCGAGCAGGCCGAGGCTGGCGATCCCGCCGGCGACCGCCACCGTCACCGCCGCGGCCGC
>JAJXSP010000493.1 GCA_021784515.1 Myxococcales bacterium
GATCTGGCGCGGGCACGACGCCCGACGGCGCGGTCTCGGAGGGCGGCCAGCCCATCGGACCCCCGATCCGGGCGCGGCCCGACGCCGCCGCGGCCGACGCCGCAGCGGCAGTCGATCTGGACGCGCCGGTGGTCGACGCCGCCTCGCCGGCCGACCTTTCGGTCGCGCCCGATCTCGCGGTCGCGCCCGATCTCGCGCGGCCGCCCGATCTCACGATGGTCGCGCCCGACATGGCCCTCGCGCCCGCGCCGGGGCACCTGTCGCCCGTCACCCTCCTCGTCGGCGGGCAGAACGTGCTCGACGCCTCCACCGACGAGGGCGGCGGCATCTGGGTGGTCACCGCCTCCACGGTCTATTACTTCCCGCCCGGGCGGAACAACCCGTTCGCCTATGCCCAGGGCCAGGGGTTGGCGCGCGGCGAGTACACCTGGACTGACACCTATTTTTCGGGGCCCGACCCGTACGTGGCCCCGGTGATCTTCACCGCCGTCGCCGGCGCCACCGCCGGGCAGGCCGTGATTGGCAACGAGGGCGCCATCGCCGACCGCCTGATCGTCGATCCCGCAACGGGCGCGGTGCTGCGGCTCGACAACATGAAAGTCACTCCCGAAAACTCCAATCCGGCCGAGTACCCCGAGCACCTCAAGCGCGTCGTCGCCACCCACTCGGTGGTGGTGGACCTGAATGGCACCTTGAATGGCACCGCCTACATCGGCGGTTGGCACGGGTTCTCGGCATTCCATGGTTTGCGGGCGGACTGCACCAGCTGCATGGCATTCGAGGAGCACCAGCACTACCTCCCCGGGCCGCCGGCGCAGCCCAACGAGTGCGACGACACGCCGGGCGACACCTCGTGCTGGGACGGCGACGTGTGGGGTTTGGCGATCTCGCCGCAGGGCGACGTGTGGGCGGGCGACCGCCACTTCGCGCAGCTGTTGCCCCAGCGCTCGCTCGGGCCGAATGCGGGTTTCTTCGACGGGACGTTCAAGGTGGGAATCGACGTCTTCACGATGGTGAAGGACGAGATCCACGGCCTCGCCGTCGACGGCAACGGCGGCCTGTGGGTCGCCTCGTCGAAGAACGGCCTCGCCTATCTCTCTCCGAACCTGCAGCTGCGTCGCTTCTGGACGACGAATGACGGCCTCGCCTCCAATCGCCTCCACGGCGTGGCGGTGGACCGTCGCGGCGACGTCTGGGTCGGCACCGAGTCCGACGGCCTGATGCGCTATCGCCCGTCCGACGACCAATGGACCCATTACAACGGCGCCGGCGGACTGCCCAGCAACGACATCAACAACGTCTATTTCGACAAATACGGCGCGGGAAATCGGATCGTGATCGCGACCGCGCTCGGAGCGGTGGTGTATTCGGGGAACTAGGAGCCTGTTTCCGTAAGGGGACGTCGCCGGCGATGATTCAACCCTCGCCGACGTCCATGCCGCGTTGGATCTCCCGGATCCACATCGCCTGCACCTGGTGCAGACGGCGCCCCACCACCTCGGTGAGGCGTTCGATCACCGCCAGACCAACCTCCGCGTCTTCATGGCACAGCGCGCCCAGCGCCTCACCGGAGAACTGGAGCAGTTGGGTGTTTTCGACGGCGCGGGCGCTCATCGTCAATACGTGCGGCCGCGCCAGCGACGACCACGCGAGCGTGTCGCCGGCGACCGCCCTCTGGATCGCGATCTCCCGGGTTGCTCCCTGGATGCGAAATGGGACGGAGAGATCGACCTTCCCACGATCGATCAGATACAGCCATTTCGCCGGATCGCCGAGCCGGAACAGGAACTCGCCCGCCTTGGCGGCGACCGGCTCGCCGAGTCGCGCGAAACGCTCCAGCCTCCCGTCGGGAACGCCGGCGAAGATGCCGCGACCGCGCAGTGCATCCGCGGGGACCATTCAATTGTGCTCCGCGAGCGAGCGATGCCCCACGGGCGCCGCATTGGATGGCTGCGACTGCCCCGCATGGGCGGCAGCGTAGGCGGCGTGCAAGCTGGCCACAGAGGGCGCATCGGTGAATCGGGAGACCGCAGCCGTCTCGTCCCGGATGCGCTGCTCCAACCGGACGAGCAGCGCATCGACCCCCAATCGCCTCTGCGACGCGCCGCAGGCGGGGCAGCGCTCGCCGCCGGCCTCGGCGGAGACGTCATTTCCGACCCCCGGCCGGCCGGCACCCGCGCGCTCTTGCTCGGTGGCAAAGAAACCGGAGGTGAGCGCGAAGAGCATTCCTCCGGCGATCGTGATCAACAGGATGACGAACACAGCGCCCATGAGGTCACCTTCCTTGCTACACGTCCCCGGCTCACGACGGCGGCATGTGTGCGACGCCGCGACTCCTCAATCTGCGTGGGCGAAAGCAACGCATCTTCACGCTGCGACGGACCCACCGACTGCCCTCTCCGGGCGCGCCCGCGCTGCCGCGTCTTCTCAACGTCGGCCCTGGCGGCCTTGCCTGGGGACGGCAAGGCCACCGAGATGACGACGATCATCCGCCCAACCATGGTGCCCGAGCATAGCCGATCGATCTGACGGCGGTCAAACGATCGTCGTTCCGCCAGGCGCGCGAGCCTTCGGCCATCCATCGCTCGCCGAGCGGTCCTCCTCCCGCGGCCTCCCCGGCGTCAACTTCGCCCTCCTCGTCGGTGAGTGCGCTCACCACCGACGGGAGCGGGCACAGCGTGTCCCTTGCCGCGTCGAGCGCAGCCTCGAAGATGGGGTTGAAGCGGGTCGTGCTCCCGGTGAGGCCCTCGTCGGCATTCCGAGGCGGGCGGCGATCAGCTCCATCCTGCCGGCGCAGCGAGGAAATTCCAGAACGCGTGACTATCCCACGGACGCCGTTTCGACCGGAGGGCCGACAGGGAGAGGGGCGCGCCTCCGGCCGACCTGCTCCTTGATCCACGCCTTCGCCGCCTGGAAGCCTCGAACGACGGGGGCATCCCTGAGCTGGAGAGGGCCGAGCGCGACCGCGATGGCGGCTCCGTGGGGGCGATAGCGGGGAGGGAACCGCACGAGCGTCGAGGGCTTCTCACCCGCGCCGACCCGGAGCAGCACGGGGCTGATCAAACCCTTCTCGATCGCCAGCTCCGCCTTCGCCGGGAGCCTGACGCTGCGCCGCTTGAAGACCAACCAGGGGCGATAGACGAACTCCAATCCTTCGGCTCCAGATGTCACGTAGCCGAAGGTGCGTGCGGCGACACCCTCGAGTCCGGCGACGAAAGCCTCGATGCGGCCGGCGACGATCGTTTGCCGACCCGACCGGAACAAGAGGACGTCGGACGAGAAGACGAAGCCGAAGACCATCAACCGGAATGACCACCCCGCGATCCAGAGCGCCGCGAGGATGTAGACCAGACTCACCACGAGGCCGAGCCACGGATTGGCCGCGGCACAAAACAGCAAGAAGCCGATTAGAGCCGCCTTCATGGACTTGAGAATCCAATCCACCAGGCCAACGGGGCTGATGAGCACCAGGACGTTCACGGTGTGCCCTGCCATCCAGACGATCGCACCGATCAGGATTCCCGCGAGCCATGCCACCGCCTGCCCGGCGTGGAGCGCGGCATCCGACACGACGCCCGGACTGTTCGCGCCCGCGGCATAGGCGCTCGGTAGAACCAGCGCGGCCGCGCTCGTCAGTCCGATCGCGATCGGCTTCGCCGCGACGAGGGCGAGGCCCTTGCCCAACACGGGCAGGGCGACGGCGGCCGAGACCTTGCTCTCGTAGAGCTTCATCAACTTGAACAGTTTCTTGATAATCGGGAGGCGGTGCCCGAGCCAGAGCACGAGCATGACGAGGATTCCGGTCACGAAGAAGGCCGGTTGTTGATGCCAGGGGAGCTTGGATCTCTGGTCTTTGGGGGTCGAGAAATACGTCCTCGCCCCGAGAATCGCCATGCCGAGGAGCGGGGTCATGCTCACACCAGTGATCTTCGCAATGCTCCGCGCGGCCCCGCGTCCCTGGGAGTAGCTGGCCTTGAAGTCACGGACGGACATTGCGACCTCCGGCGCACCGACAGGTTCTGCGGCCCGAGCCGCGGTCTCGGTGGTGAGCACGCAGCACAGAAGCAGGCAGACGCCGAGCGTTCTCATCGCGGCCTCATTTCCCCGAGGAATCGGGAGCGCAGTTGGTGGGCACTTGCGGTCATGCCTTGAAGGAGCGACGCGACGATTTGCCGACCACTAGCCCTTCTTCCGCCCCGCCTTCTTCGCCGCCGCCGCCTCG
>JAJXSP010000048.1 GCA_021784515.1 Myxococcales bacterium
CAGCGGCGACGCGCTGCGACGGCTCGCGCGCCGGCTCCCCGAGCGCGTGATCCTCGCGGTGGACGAGGCCTACTTCGAGTACGCATCGGCCCCCGACTTCCCCGACACGCTGCGCCTGCGCGGCGAGCGCGCGCTGCTCGTCACGCTGCGCACCTTTTCGAAGATCCACGGGCTGGCCGGGCTGCGCTGCGGCTACGCGGTCGCCCCGACGGAGGTCGTCGCGTTCCTCGACCGCGTGCGCAACCCATTCAACGTGAGCGCGGTGGCGCAGGCCGCCGCCGTCGCCGCGCTGTCCGACGAGGATCACGTCGCGCGCTCGCTCGAGGCGAACCGCGTGGGGATGGCGCAGCTCACCGGCGGCCTCGCCGCCTTCGGTATTCCGTTCGTGCCGAGCCAGACCAACTTCCTCCTGTTCGACGTCGGTCCGCGCGATGGACGCAAGGTGTTCCTCGACCTGCTCGCGCGCGGCGTGATCGTGCGGCCGATGGGCGGCTACGCGCTGCCGCACCACCTCCGCGTCACCGTCGGCACGCACGAGGAGAATCGGCGCTTCCTGGGCGCGCTCGGCACGGTGCTCGGGCTGGGTTGATCGGGCTCCGCGCGCTCGGGGCGCTGGCGCTCGCCATAGCCGGGTGCGCCGGCCCGCAGCGCGTCGAGGAGCCGCCGCCGCGCCCCGCCGACGACGATCTGGTGGGGCTGCTCCCCTCGGGCGCCGACGCGGTGATCGACGTGGACGTGGCGCAGCTTTCGGCGTGGCCGGCGGCGCGGCGGCTGCTCGGCGACGGCGCGGGCGGCCTCGCGGCGAAGCTGGGACGCCACGGCTTCGCGCCGCTCGACGACCTCGACGCCCTTGCGGCCGCGCTGCGCGGCGCGGGCACCGATGGAGCGGAGGCGACGCTGCTCGCGCGCGGCCGCCTCGACGGCGCGCGGATCGAGCGCGCGCTCGGCGGCGCGGCGCCCGTCCAGTTCCACGGCGTGCGCCTGCTCGACGGCGAGGATGCGTCGCTGGCGCTGCTCACCGCGCGCGCCGCCGTGTTCGGATCGCCGGTCGAGGTGCGTCGCGCGATCGACGTGCTCCTCGGCAACGACGAGGGGCTGCGCGCGGGCGACGCCGATCGCGTGCTGCGCGAGGCGCTCGGCCGGGCGCCGGCGGCGAAGCAGGGACGCCCGGCGGTGCGCGCGGCGTGGCGACCATCCCCGGCGCTGCTCGCGCAGCTCGAGGGGACGCACTGGCCCGTCGAGCTGGTGGACTGGGTGGCGGTGGCGATCGCGCTCGGCGACGGGATCGACGTGGGCGTGGTCGCCGGCGCGCTCGACCAGGCGCGCGCCGACGAGCTGCAGCGGCGCGTCGAGCTGGAGCTGGCCGATCTCCGGGCGCAGCCATCGCTCCGTGCGCTCGGCGTCGCGGACGCGCTCGGCGAGGTGAAGCTCGGCCGCAAGCCCGACGAGCTGCACCTCGCGCTGCGGCTCGACCAGGCGCACTTCGATCGCCTCGCTGCGCGGCTCGCGAACCTGCTCTCCGTCGCGCGATAGGGTTCACGGCGCGCAGACCCGCTCGAGCAGCTCGGGACGATGCTCGAGGTGCATCGTGTCTGTGGGGGACGTGCAAGACGTTCCGATCGATGCGGTGCCGAGGCCGGGCGCCCTCGCGTGCCCCATGTATACTCCGGCGCCATGCGCGCCAAGCAACTGCTCGCAGTGACGCTCACCCTCGTCGCCGCTCCCGCCCTCGCGCACGCCGACATCGGCGATCGCCTGACCGCGGCGCTGCACGCCGGCTCGCTGCTCGCCTACCTGCTCGCCTTCGTCGGCGGCGTCCTCACCAGCCTCACGCCGTGCGTCTACCCGCTCATCCCGATCACGCTCTCGATCTTCGGCGCGCGCGGCGAGAACGTCTCGCGCGCGCGGGCGATCACCCTCGCCTGCGTCTACGTCGGCGGCATCGGCGTGATGTACACCTCGCTCGGCGTCGGCGTCGCGCTCACCGGGCGCGCCTTCGGCACCTTCATGGGCAGCCCGTGGGTGATCGTGCCGATCGCGGCGCTCTTCCTCGTGATGGCGGCGTCGATGTTCGGCGCCTTCGAGCTGAACCTGCCGATGGGGCTCCAGACGCGCCTCTCGCAGCTCGGCGGCGCGGGCTTCGGCGGCGCGTTCGTCATGGGGCTCGTCGGCGGCATCATCGCCGCGCCCTGCACCGGCCCGGTGCTCGCCTCGCTGCTCGCCTTCGTCGCCACCACCAAGTCGGTCGCCTTCGGCGGCTCGCTCCTGTTCACCTACGCCCTCGGGATGGGCGTGCTCTTCTTCTTCCTCGCCGCGAGCGCCGCGTCGCTGCCGAAGTCGGGCGCGTGGATGGAGACGGTGAAGTCGGTCTTCGGCGTGGTGATGATCGTCGCCGCGCTCTACTTCCTGCGCAACGTTTGGAAGCCGCTCTACCGCTACGGCGACTGGCGGCAACAGTTCGCGCTCTGGAACGGCGGCGCGATCCTCGTCGGGGTCGCGCTCGGCGGCATCCACCTCAGCTTCCACGACGCCTGGCTCGCGCGCGTGCGCAAGGGGGTCGGCGTGGCGGCGATCTGCGCCGGCAGCTTCGGCATGATCGCCTGGTCGCTCACCGCCGAGCCGCTCAAGGCCCTCGAGTGGATCAAGGGCGAACAGCCGGCGCTCGCCGCGTCGCAGGCGCAGCACAAGCCGGTGCTGCTGGACTTCTCCGCCGACTGGTGCATCCCCTGCAAAGAGATGGAGCACGTGTTCTCCGTCGAGGGCGTGCAGCGCGAACTCTCCCGCTACGTGATCGCGAAGGTCGACTGCACCGACGACGACGACGCGAGCGTGAAGGCGTTGAAGGTGAAGTACCACGCCGACACGCTCCCGACGGTGGTGCTGCTCTCGCCCAGCGGCGAGGTGGCGCAGCGCTGGAACCGCATCGTGGCGCCCGCCGAGCTGCTCGCGAAGCTGAAAGAAGTCCGCTAGCAATGCGGGAAGAGATCGTCGTCACCGGCGTCGGCGTGGTCTCCGCCGCCGGTGTCACGCGCGAGGCGTTCTTCGACGCGCTCGCGGCGGGCAGAAGCGGGATCGTCGAGGACGAGGCGGCGGCGCGAAACGGCGTCCCGCGGGCGGCGCGCGTCGGTGACTTCGGCGTGAAGCAGCACGTCGACGCGCGTGCGCTGCGACGGCTCGCGCGCCTTTCGCAGCTCGGCCTCGTCGCGGCGAAGCAGGCGCTGGCGCAGGGCATGGCGCAGCCGGCGTACGACCCCGATCGCGTCGGCATCGTGCTCGGCACCGGCCTGGGCACGCTGAAGGAGACGATCGACTTCATGGCCGGCTACCAGCGTGACGGCGTCGCCGCCGCCTCGCCGCTGCTCTTCCCCTCGACGGTGATGAACGCGGCGGCCGGGCAGATGGCGGTGGAGCTCGGGCTGCGCGGGCCGAACACGACCGTGAATCACCGCGAGCTGTCGGCGGTCGCCGCGCTCGGCGTGGCGGCCGATCTCCTCGCGCTCGGACGCGCGGACGCGCTCCTGGTGGGCGCGCTCGACGAGCTGAGCGAAGCCGCGCTGCACGGGTGGCGGCGCCTCGGAGGGCTCTCGCCCGACGGGATGCGGCCGTACGCGCGAGGGCGCGACGGCGCGGTGCTCGGCGAGGGCGCGGCGGTGGTGCTCCTCGAGCGCGGGCAGGCGGCGCGTGCGCGAGGCGCCACGGTGCTGGCGCGCCTCGCCGGCTTCGCGGCGACGGGCGAGCAGCGGCCGCGGGTGGGCTGGGGAGAGGAGCACGCCGAGGCTGCGCGCGCGATCCGCCTCGCGCTCGATGACGCGCGGCTCGACCCGGACGCGATCGACTACGTGTGCGGCGGCGGCTGCGGCCTCGGCGTGGACGCCCTCGAGGCGCGCGCGGTGCAGCAGGTGTTCGAGCGCGCCGTGCCGCACGGATCGATCCTCGGGCAGACGGGCGAGTTCATGGGCTCGGGCGCGCTGCGCGTGGCCGCGGCGATCGGCGCGATCGGACGCAACGCGCTCCCCGGCACCGTCGGCGCGGGCGAGGAGGATCCCGACGCGCCCGTCCCCGGCCTGGTGCGGACTCCGCGCGCGGCGACGGTCCGCGCGGTGCTCGTCCCCTCGCTGGCGGAGGGCGGAGCGAACGGCGCGGTGGTCCTCGCCGCGGCCTGACGGGTCAGTTCACGGACACCAGCTCCGACCCGTCGCGCCCGCACACCGTCGCCGCGTGGCCGTAGCGCGCGGCGCAGGTGGGGCAGATCTTGCCGGCCTCGTCGTCGGCCGAGTGCGTGTGCTCGACCGACCACGGCGACGGCGCGGCCAGCTCCTCGGCGTCGAACGGGCAATAGCGGTGGCCGGCCGGGTAGGAGCGGTGGCAGCGGGGGCAGCAGCTGGCCGCGCGGTCGGTGAGCGGCTGCGGCCTCGGCGCGCGCTCGCCCACCGGCGGGAGCGGCTCCTCGCGGCGGCGGTCGCCGGCGCGGCGGCGGCGCGACGAACGCAGCCCCACCCATATCAAAGCGACAGCCCCCAGCGTTCCCACCGCGGCGCCCGCCCACACCCCTGCCGGGAGGGCGGCCACCAGCAGGGGCGAGAGCAGCGTCGTCGCGGTCATGCGGCGCTCCGTCGGGCGTTGCGCGGACGGCAGGGTAGCAAGGCGCGCCCGTCGGAGACAAGGGGAAAGGTTCGTGGTATGGCAGAGGCCCTCATGAGTGCGACGATCCTCGGCAAGCCGCGGCCGCGAGGCGGCCGCCTGGTCCGCGGGATCGCGCTCGCGCTGATCGGGTTCGTCGCCGTCCTCCTGCTGACGTGGGCGATCCTCCTGCGCATCACGACGATCGACCCGCCGCGGCTCGACGGGCTCGTCGAGCTCCCCGTCGAGGCGCGGGGCGTGCGCGCCTACGTCGGACCGAACTGGCTGAGCCGCGAGCGCGGCATCTGGGAGTACCACCTCGAGGGCGAGCCGGCGCAGATGGGCTACGCGCACACGCGGCTGGGGAGCCGCATCCTCGACGAGACCGACGACTACATGTTCGCCGAGTTCCACAAGTGGGTGCCGTCGCGGCTGGCGCGCTTCTTCATCAGCCTCGGCGTGCGCCTGAAGTTCCGCCACCTCCCCGACCACATCCCGCTCGACCGCCAGCGCGAGATCGCCGGCGAGGCGCGCGGCTTCATCGACCGGCACGCCGACTTCCTGCCGACGTACCACCGCCTGATCTTCTACCACTCGCTCCACGACATCACGCAGGGCGTGGAGCACTCGCCGCTGCTCGGGTGCACCGCGTTCGCCGCGTCGGGCGGCGCCACCACCAACGGCCACCTCATCGTCGGCCGCAACTTCGACTTCGAGGGACCCGAGCCGCTCGACACCGAGAAGGCGATCCTGTTCTTCAAGCCGTCGGGGCCGGGGAAGATCCCGTTCGCCTCCGTCGCGTGGACCGGCATGACCGGCGTCGTCACGGGGCTGAACGCCGAGGGGATCTACGTGTCGATCAACGCCGCGCGCACCGACGACAAGGGCGGCGACGGCATCCCCGTGGAGCTGCTCGTGCGCGAGATCCTCGAGAGCGCGCACTCGATCGACGACGTGATCGCGAAGGTGCGCGACGCGCGCCTGATGGTCCCCGACCTGTACATGGTCGGCGACGGCAAGACCGGCGAGTCGGCGGTGATCGAGCGCTCGCCGACGAGGACGGAGGTGCGGCGCACGCACACCGAGCGCACCGACGTGTCGCTGTTGACCAACCACGCGATCACGCCGCCCTTCCAGCGCGACGCCGAGAACGATCGGTTGAAGCGCTACCTGACGTCGGGCGCGCGGCTGCGCCGCCTCGCCGAGCTGGTCCACCAGTATCGCGGCGCGATCGATCCGAAGCGCGCCGTCGAGATCCTGCGCGACAAGAAGGGCGAGGGCGGCGAGCCGCTCGGCCTGGGCAACCGCAACGCGATCGACGCGCTGATCGCCACGCACTCGGTGGTGGTGGACGCGACGGCGCTGCAAATCTGGGTCGGCGTCGGGCCGCACTGCCTCGGCAAGTACGTCGGCTTCGACCTGCGCCAGGAGCTGCTCGGCGAGGACCGCCCGCGCCCGCCGATGATCCCCGAGGACCCGATCGCCGCCTCCGACGAGCTGCGCCAGCACCGCGAGGCGGTGTCGGAGCTGGCGTGGGCGGAGCGGCTGCGCCACGAGGGCCACGGCGTCCGCGCCCTCGAGGAGGCGCAGCGCGCCGAGTCGCTCGACGAGAAGATGCCGGAGCCGCACCGTCTGGTGGGCGACCTCCTGCGCCAGAGCGACCACGACCGCGCGCGCCGCGAGTACGAGAGGTATCTCGAGCTGCGACCGCCTTACCTGCGGGACGTGGAAGCGGTGAAGGGGATTCTTTCGTCGCTTTGACCCCGGGCCGCCCCGTTCCCGTTTTCGTTCCTTCCCCGCCTTTTCCGTCGCCCCGAAATCCACCTCGACCCAATCGCAGGTGAAGATTTCTTCCGCGCCCTCCTGTTCGCCGCGCCCGCCCTCCTGCTACCCTCGCGCGAGGTGTCCATGCGCACCCAACTCGCCTCCCTCCTCGCCCTCTGCTCGCTCTCGTCGTGCAGCCGCACGCCGCTGTCCTACCAGCCTCCCGCGCCGCCGCCGCCGGACATGGCGGAGGCGGCGTGCGCGAGCCGCCCCTGCCCTCCCGTCGTCCTCGCCAGCGGCCAGTCGCGCCCCTGGGAGATCGCCCTCGACGGGACGAGCGTCTACTGGTCGAACTCGATCCACGAGGGCGCGATCCTGCGCGTGCCGATCGCCGGCGGCGCGGCGCAGACGATCGCCTCGGCGCAGCGCGACCCCGGGCCGATCTTCGTCGACGCGCAGCGCGTCTACTGGGCCAACGTCTCGACGGGCGAGCTCTGGCAGGCGCCGACCCGCGAGCCGCTGCCGCCGGTGCGCCTCGCGTTCGGGGAGGCCGACCCGATCTGCCTCGTCGCCGACGGCCGCTACGTCTACTGGGGAAACCAGGGCAACGGCATGGGCGGCGACGTCCGGCGCGTCCCGATCGGCGGCGGCGCCGAGGAGATCATCGCCGCCAACCAGGACATCCTGATCGACCTCGCGATCGACGCGACGAGCCTCTACTGGGTGGCGAACAGCCTCGGGATGGACCAGGGCGAGGCGCGGCGCATGCCGCTTTCCGGCGGCCCCGTCGCGACGCTGGCCGTCTTCGCGCCGGCCCCCGTGTCGATCACCGTCGACGCGACGAGCGCGTACATCACCGAAAGCTCGCCCGGCCGCGTGTTCGCGGTGGACCTCGGCGGCGGCCTACCGCGCACGCTCGGCAGCGCCTTCGGCTACGCCAACGGAGTCGCGGTCGACGACCGCTACGTCTACTGGACCTCCACCGACGGCGGCGCAGTCCTCCGCGCCCCCATCGCCGGCGGCCCGACCGAGCCGATCGCCACCGGCCAGGGCCGCCCATACGGGATCGCCGTGGACGCGACGAGCGTCTACTGGACCGACGTGGATGCGGGGCTGGTGGTGAAGGTGGGCAAGTAGTCGCCTGCACTGTGACGGCGCCGTCGCCGCACGTCAACCGGCGGGGGTCTGGATCGTGCTCGGAGCACCGCGCTCGCCGAGGTCGACGAGCTTCCGATCGCCTCTCCCTCTGGGAGATGGCCAGGGTGAGGGCCCGATCAGGAATAAGTTGATCAGAGATCGCCGTTGAGGCGCCCGATCCGGCGAGGAGCGACGAGGGAGCTTGCTCTCTGCAAGTGACTGAGGAGGAACGAAGCCAGCCGGGATGGATCGGCGGCCAGACTGCGCAAGTTATTTCGCCGCGGCTCCTAAGGGCGCACGCGTGCCCTCACCCGCTTCGCGAAGCGACCTCTCCCAAAGGTAGAGGGGATGGTTCGCTTCGCTCACCGACGGACTACCTGCTCCGGCTGTGAACCAGACCCTATTTCGTTGTCGCGGCCTTCTTCGCCGGCTTCTTCTTCGCCGGCGTCGCGGGCTTGTCCTGGGCCGGCGGCGCCCCGGTCTCGGGTCCGACGTGCGACGCCGCCGCGGCGCTCGCGAGCAGCCCCGTGAAGCGGGTGAAGAGATCGCCGTACTGCTCGGCGCTGAGGTGGAGCGTCACGCGCACGAGCGCGCCCTGGGAGTCCACCTTCACGGCCTGGAGGATCGGCGCGAGCCCGAGCAGCGACATCGTCTGGTCGCGCTTCGCCTGCTCCACCATCGCGCGCAGTCCGTCGGCGGCCGCCTTCGCGTCGCCGTCGGTGCCACAACGGCCCACCGCCGTGAGGTCGGCGCCCGACGGCGCCAGCGTGAGCGCGCCGGCCGACTCCTGCACCGTCGCCATCTGAGGCGCCTGGCGTCCGAAGTCGCGCCGCATCTCGTCGGTGACCAGCGAGTAGTAGAACAGCGCGGGACCCTTGCCGCCGGCGGCGCCCACGCTCTCGAGGAGCTTCGCGGCCGGCCCCTCGACGAGCGAGGCCCCGCTTCCGCGCTGCAGGTCGATCGCGTTCTGGAGGCCGGTGCCGTTGGTGAAGACGAGGCGGTCGCCGGGGAGCAGCGCGTACTCGCGCTCGCCCGACTTCTTGTACTTCTGGCCCTTGTAGCTCACGGGCGCGAGCTTCTCACCCGGCTTGAGGTTCTTCTTGATCGCCTCGTCGAGCTTCCTGGGATCCATCGACGCGTCGACGACGAGCACCGCCGGCGGACGCTGCGCGTTGGTGACGTCCACGCCGAGCGCGGCGCGCCCGAGCTTCGTCGGATCGGCGCCCACCTCGGCGAGCTTGACGCGCAGCGCGTCCTCGAGCACCGACACCGCCGCCGACGGCGACTGCGCCCGGATCGCGGCGACGTCCACGCCGACCACCGCGCCCATCGTCGCCGGCACGAGGCGCGCGGGTGGGGGCGGCCCCTCGGCGCCGTGGGCGTTGTTGATGAGCAGCCCCACCGCAGCGAGGACGCCGAGGAACGCGATCACCACGCCGGCGATCAGCGCGATTTTCGCCGGCGAGGGGCCGGTCTTCTGCGCGCGGCGGGTGGCGTAGGCGGGAACAGCAGAGGGAACCACGACGGGGGGAGCGGGCACGGGAGCGATCATGGGGGTTCCTTGTTCGAGTTGCGCCGCGAGGCGCTTCAGGTCGGCCTGCATCTCGGCCGTGTCGCGGTAGCGGCGGTTGCGATCCTTCTCCAGCAGGCGGAGCACGATCTGATCGGCGAGCGGCGGGATGCCGCGGTCGGGGGCGATCTTCGACGGCGGCGGCGGCGCGGTCTTGAGGTGCGCGCTGATCATCTCGCCCGACGTCTTCACCGGGAACGGCAGGTCGCCGGTGAGCATCTCGAAGGCGAGGATGCCGATCGCGTAGAGGTCGCTCCTCCCGTCGAGCGGCATCCCCATGAGCTGCTCGGGCGACATGTACTCGAGCGTGCCCAGCGTCTGCCCCGCGGCGGTGAGCGCCGGCCCGCGCGAGGGGCCGCTCTCCTGCGACGTGATCTTCGCGATGCCGAAGTCGAGCACCTTCACGTAGTCGGTGTCGGCGCCGCGCGTCTCGAGGAAGATGTTCTCCGGCTTGATGTCGCGGTGGACGATGTTGTGGCTGTGCGCCTCGCCGAGCGACTCGGCGATGCCGTCGAGGATGTGCGCCACGCGCTTTGGCGGCAGCGCGCCCGACTGCAGCTCGCCGTGGAGCGAGCGCCCGTGGAGCAGCTCCATCGCGAGGTAGAAGATCCCGTCGGGCGTCTGATCGAAGTCGTAGATCTGCACGGTGTGGGCGGCCTTGAGCACGCTCGCCGCCTGCGCCTCCCGACGGAAGCGCCCGACCACCTGCTGGTCACGCGCCATCTTCGGGTGCAGCACCTTCAGCGCGCACTCGCGCTCCATCTGGAGCTGCACGCCCTTCCATACCGTGCCGAAGCCGCCCTCGCCAATCAGCGACTCCACGCGGTAGCGGCCGTTGATCGTCGCGCCGACGAGGTTCGAGGCGTCGAGCGGCACGGCGGCGGGACGCTGCGCGGAGGGCGCGGCGACGGCCGGCTTCTGCGGCGTCGGGGGCCGGCTGGCCGCGACGGTGGCGAGCAGCGCTTCCGGCGCGGACCGCGGCTTCGGCTGCGACTGCACGGCGGCGCCCGAGCCCTGGAAGATCGTCTTGCCGTACTTGCGCTCCGCGGCCCGCGGGATCACCGCGCCCTCGACCTGCTGGCCACAGCTCCCGCAGAAGCGCGCGCCCTCCTCCAGCTCCCCGCCGCACTTGTCGCAGTTCATTCGTCACCTTCTTTGAGCAGGGACGCGACGAGATCGATCCGCATCCCGAAGTTGTATCCGGGCAGGGGCTGCGCCACCACCAGCGACGACGGACGGCCGGAGCGCGGGTCGCGCACCTTCAGCTCGCCGTCCTCGAGGTAGCCGCCCGCGTTGACCGCCACCGCGCGCCCTTCGCCGTCGAAGATCGGGCTGCCGGAGGTGCCGCCGGCGGTGAACGCGGAGTGCTGGATCAGCACCGCGTCGTCGGGCGAGCCGGTCTCCCCGTCGAGGCGCGTGATGCGCCCGATGACGCCCTCGACGAAGGTCGCCTCGGGCGCGCTGGCGTCGGCGAGGCGGCCGGGGAAGCCGTAGGTGAAGATCACGTCACCGGGCTGGAGCGCGAGGAGCGCCTCGCGCGGCGCGAGCGGAACGACCATCGGCAGCTGCTCGTCGACGTGGAGCAGCCCGACGTCGGTCGAGATCCGCGCGCCGCCGGGGACGTAGCCGGGGCTGCGCCGCATGCGCGTCACCTCGAGCCGGGTGCGCCCGTCGCCGTTGCGCACGACGAAGATCCGGCCGCCGCGCTTGCGAAGGTCGGTGCCGAGCTCGACGCAGTGGGCGTTGGTGGCGAGGTCGTGCGGCGCGACGGCAAAGGCGGTGCAGAAGCCCTCCTCGCGCCCGTCGGTACCGCGCACCGCGACGAGGTAGACGCCCTCGCGCGCGGCGCGGGCGATGGCGCGACCGCCGTGAGCGGCGCGGGCGCGCGACAGCTCGGCGTTCAGCTCGCCGAGCTTCTGGCGGATCGCCGCCCCGTCGGAGGCGCGCTGCTCCTCCATCGCGCGGAGGAGATCGCGGCGGATCGCCTCCTCGCCGCGGCCGGCGCGGCGCAGCGTGACGACGAGGCCGACGCTCACCACGACGAGCGCGACGGCGAGGCCGCCGGCGACGAGCTTGAAGGTGCGCGTCGAGCGGACCACCGCGGCGTGGGCCAGCGAGCGCATGAAGGTGGTCGAGCGGAGGGCGCCCTGCTTGCCGCGCGCCTCGGCGAGCGCGTCGGAGATCATCCGCGCGACGGTGCTCTGCCCGACGCGGCCGCCGGAGCTTTCCGAACTTGTTGCCCGCCGGCGATAGCCGCCGTAGCGCGTGGAGGCGATGGCCGGCGCGGGCGCGGCGGCCACCGGCGCGGCGCCGAGCAGCAGGCGGCAGCGCGGACCGCCGGCGCCGAACTCCACCACCGCGCCGCTGGCGACGGAGGCGCACGGCTGCGCCGGGCCAGTCGGGCCCAGCAGTCGGCTTCCGCCGGCTTGGCCCTCCACTTCGATGCGCGTGCCGTTGGCGCTGCCGAGATCGCACAGCACGAACGTACCGCTCTCGCGGCGAAGCTCGGCGTGCCGCGAGGAGGCGTCGATGTCGGCCTGCGGATCGAACGGCACGTCGTTGTCGGGGTGACGTCCGAACCGCAGCACGGTGGGGTCGTCGAACTCGTGGCGCCGGCCGGCCCGCGCTCCGGAGAGGATTTCGACCACCACCTTCACGGTTCCTCGGTGTCGAACCTCGCGCTGCAGGCCCCTCCCGACGAGGCCGCCTCGACGACGCGATCGTAGGCCGGAGCGCCGTGCCCGCGGAGCGCGAGCCGGTGCCGGCCGGGCGGCAGGCGCAGCGGCGTGGTTCCCGCGCGCGTGCGCGCCCCCACGTCGCGCCCGTCGACGCGGATGGAGAGCCCGGGCGCGGGCGTCGCCAGCAAGCAGGCCACCTGGGGCGAGGTGCGCATGAGCAGCGCCGAGATGACGAAGCCGCCGATGCCGAGCGCGAGCAGCACCATCGACGAGAAGAAGAGCTGCGCGAGGTCGACGCGCGGCGCGGCGATCGGCGGCGTGGCCATCGTCGACGAGGCGCCGGACGGAGACGCCACATCCTGGTCGTGCTCGTCGAGGCGCCAGCGCTCGTAGGTCAGCACCTCGTCGGCGCGGGGCGCCATCAGGCCGGCCCCCTCGGCGTAGCCGACGATGACGGTGATGTTGTCTGGCCCGCCCCCGGAGCGCGCCATCTCGATCAGCACGCGGCACGCCTCGGCCGGGTCGGCGATCGAGCCGAGGATCGCCGAGATCTCCTCGTCGCTGACGGGGCCGGTGAGGCCGTCGGAGCAGACCGCGAAGCGATCCCCCGCGCGGAGCGGGACGCGCGAGAGCAGCACCTCCACGTCGGGCTGCACGCCGAGCGCCTGGAGGATGACGTTCGAGTGCTCGAACATCCGCGCCTGCTCCTCGGTGATCTGGCCCGTCTCGAGGAGCTGGTTCACGAGCGACTGGTCGCGCGTGACCTGGGTGAGCTTGTCGCCGCGCAGCACGTAGGTGCGGCTGTCGCCGACCTGCGCCATCACCAGGTTGTCGTCGAGCGCGCCGACGCTGGTCATGGTGGTGCCCATGCCGGCCTGCGCGTGGTCGGCCCGCGAGGCCTCGAAGATGAGGCGGTTGGCCGAGAAGGCGGCCGAGCGCAGGCGACGCGCGAAGTCGGCCAGCCTCTCCGGCCCTTCGCCGTCGGTGACCTCGCCCTCGACGGGCGTGGTCATCGCGTCGGACACCGCTTCGATGGCCATCGCGGAGGCCACCTCGCCCGCCGCGGCGCCGCCCATCCCGTCGCAGACCAGGAACAGCGCGCCGGTGCGGCCGAGCGGGATCTCCTTCGTGTCCTCCACGTCGAGGCGCTCGCGGCGCGCGAGGTCGACCACCACGAAGGAGTCCTCGTTGTGCTCACGAACCAGGCCGACGTCGGTGCGGCCGGCGACGCGGATCACGATGGGCGCGGACGACGACAAGGGGCGCCGGCTCTCAGGACTCGAACCGGACCAGCTGGTCGCCGAGCCGCAGCACGTCGCCGCTCTTCAACTCCAGCTCGCCCCGGATGCGAAGGAAGGTGCCGTTCGAGCTGGCGAGGTCCTCGAGGCGCGCGGGGGCCGCGCCCTTCGTCACGCGCCTCACCGCGGCGTGGCGCCGCGAGAGGTACTCATCGTCGGAGAAGGTCACGTCGCCCTCCTCGCGGCCGAGCACGAGGTCGGGGCGCACCAGGTGCCACACGTCGCGCGTGGTGCCGGCGGTGGTGATCTGACGGACCCGGCCCCACGCCTCGCGCGGGACGGTGCCGAAGATCCGCACGCCGTTCTCGACGAGGCCCGGCGGCTCGCGCTCCTCGGCGGGGACGGTCTCGAAGCGCAGCACCTCCTTGCCGATCAGGAAGGAGTCGCCCGAGTGGAGATCGGCGGAGCCATGGACGCGCACGTAGACCCCGTTGGTGCGATCGAGCGGCCGCACGCGCACGCCGCCCGGTCCGGGGGTGAAGCGCGCGTGGCGCGCCGCCAGGAAGGGATCCTCCGGGAAGGTGAGCGAGCCGTCGGTGCGGCCGATGTCGAACGCGTCCTCGCCGAGCGCCACCTGCTCGCCGTCGCTGCCGTCGCGGCGGATGGCGATGAGACGACCGGCGGTCGTCGGCGCCGGCGCGGCCGGCGGCGGGGAAGAGTACGTGACGGCGAGCGCCGCGGGCACGCGTCCGCCGGCGGCGGCGACGTCGACCGGCGGGAGGGCGGCCTCGGCGTGCGGCCCGTTGGCGATCACCTTGTGCCCGCAGTGCTGGCAGAAGGCGAAGCCCTGCGGCGTCACCTTGCCGCACGTAACGCAGGTGATCTTCGCGCCCGACGAGGGGGCCGGCGCGGGCGCGGGGACCGGGAGCACCGCCCCCGACGGGCGGACCGCGAGCGCGGTGCCGCACAGCTTGCAGAACTTCATTCCCGCGGGGTTGGTGGCGCCGCACGCGGGGCACAGCAGCGCGTCGAGCGCCGCCGCGGCCTGCGACGGGCGCGCCGGGGCGGCGGGCAGCTCGATGCGCTGACCGCAGTCCTGGCAGAACACCGCCCCCTCTTTGTTCTGCTTCCCGCAGTGCGCGCAACGTGGCATTGGGGGCAGGAAAGTATCAACTCTTCGCGCCGGCAGCAAGCAAGCCCGAAAGAGGCCGGAGCATCGCGGACGGGGCCGCGCGCGTCTCACCTGATGGACAGCCCCCTGCCCTTGAGCTAAGAAAGACGCCCCTCGTGGATCCCGCGCGCCCCTCCCCGCTCCGCAGGCCGCTCGCCGTCGCGCTCGCCGCCACGCTCGGCGGCTGCGCCGGCACCGCCGCCGTGGCGCCGTTCCCGGTCCGTCCCGACACCGTCGTGCCGGGCGACCTGGCGGGGCCCTTCGACGGCCAGGTCGTGGACGCGCAGAGCGGCAAGCCGATCGAGGGCGCGGCGGTGCTCGGCAGCTGGGCCTTCGAGACCGGCGACGGCTCGCTGCCCGGACCGGCGACGGCGCGCTCGACGCTGACGCAGACCGACGCCGACGGGCGCTACCGCATCGGCCGCCTGAGCGAGCTGTCCGACGGTCGCCTCCAGCGCTTCACGCTGATCGTCTACAAACAGGGCTACGTGGCGTGGCGCTCCGACCGCCGCTTCGACGACTTCTCCCGGCGCCACGACTTCGCGCAGAGCGGCAACGTCGCCAAGCTCGATCTCTTCGGCGCCGACCTATCGCACGTCCGCCACCTGCGCTTCATCGGCGCGGGCGGGCCGCTGCTGCCGCGCCTCGCCGCCGAGCTGCAGCAGGCGGGCCTCGAGGTGGAGACGCAAGCGGCGGCGGTGGCCAAGGAGGAGCCCACCGCCTTCGACGCGCGGACGGTCCTCGGGCCCGAGGACGTCAAGGCGATCACCGGTTACAAGGGCAACTTCACCGTCGAGAAGCTCGGCGACATCCCGAGCACGCCGAACTACGACAGCCTCCACCTCGCCGCCGAGACCGAACCCGAGAAGTACGACGTGGGACTGCGCGTGTTCCGCCTCGACCCGTCGATCGTCGAGCGCCAGTACGACGTGATGGTGCGGGAGCTGCCGGGCGCCGAGGAGAAGGACGAGATCGGCGACCGCTCGGTGCGCGCGAAGGAGGGCGACATCCTCGCGCTCGGCGCGATGGACCGCGCGCACGGCGTGCTGTTGCTGCTCACCTGCGGCGAGGCGCAATGCAAGAACTTCGCGACGATGCTGGCGCTCATGAAGCGGGCTTGGCCGCGCATCCCGAGGCTGGGGCGCGCTCCCGCGCCGGTAGCGCCCACCGCGCCCGCGACGCCGAGCGCTCCGACGCCGTCCGTCGAGGAGAAGCAGGAGACGCCCGGCGCCGAAGGCGGCTTCAAGCTCAAGCCGCCGGAGCTGCACCGATGAGGCGTTCCCTCGGGCTCACGCTCACGCTCACGCTCACGCTCCCCGGTGCTGCGCGCGCGTTCGAGCCGGCGACGACACACGCGGGGATCGCCGAGCAGGCGGTGCTCGCGTCGCGGCTCGGCGCGATCCTCATGAAGGGCTTCGGCCGGCCGCTCGGACTGTGGGAGCCGCTGCGGATCCACCTCGACGGCGAGCGCGGCGAGCGCATCGCCAAGCGCCTCGCCAAGCTCGACGCCGGCGAGGGCTACGCGCCCGACCACGGGCGGCTGCCGGCGCTGGAGTGGCTGGTGGCCGGCTCGGTGGCCGAGGAGGTGCCGGGCGCGCGCGACCGCAACCATTATTTTGATCCGACGACGGGCCGCGGGCTCGACCAGGGCGGCTTCCTCTCCGGGCTCGACCTCCGCATCGCCGGCGTCGCCGACCGCTCGGGCTCGCTGCGCGGCGTCTTCACCGGCGCCAGCTTCGACGGCAACGGCCTCGCCTCGACGACCTGGCTCACCGACGAGCGCAACGACTTCTCGCTCGGGCGGTTCCTCGACGCGCGGGAGCGGTCCGCGGCCGCGGCGACGGCGGAGGAGCGCGAGCACGCGCTCTCGGAGGCGCTGCTCATCGCAGGCGCGCTGCTCCACGTCGTCGCGGACGCCGCCGACCCCGCCCACGTGCGCGACGACTTCCGCATCGAGTACGGCCTGCAACGCGGGCCGCTCGCGCGGTTCGTCGCGGCGCGCTACGGCCGGCTGCTCGTCCCGCCGCCGCCGCGCCCGGCCGAGCCGATCGATCACCTCGCCGACGCGATCCACAACGCCGCCGGCGCCGGGCTCGCCGACCGCACGGCGCGCCGGTTCTTCTCGTCGGGCACGCTGCCCGGGAGCGCGGACGCGCCGTCGCTGCCGAAGGTCGCGGCGGGCGATGCGCCGTCGGGCTGGGTCGCGGGCGAGGCGGTGAAGCACCTCGCGCGCTGGACGCGCGACGCGCGCGGCGACGTCACATGGACGATCGACCGCACCTGTCTCGAGGACTACGCCGCGGCGCTGCTCCCCGAGGCGACCGAGGCCGCGCTGGTCGCGCTCGAGCACCTCTTCCGCGGCGAGCTGCGCATCGAGGCCGGAACCGTGCGCAACGGCGACCTCGCGCTCGGCGCCGGCAAGGTGCAGCTGCTCGCCGAAGATGACAAGGGCGCACGCTGGGTGATCGCGAGCCGGACCGTCGCCGCCGTCGGCGCGCGCGACACGCTGATCGATCTGCCCGCGACGCTCCCGTCCGAGAAGCTGGCGGCGGTCTACCGCGGTCTCGACCTCCACGGCGAGCCGATCGTGATCTCGACCGAGTTCTCGACGAAGTAGCTACAGCGGGCGCAGCGAGCGGCGGGCGCGCAGCAGCGCCAGTGCGGAGGCGAGGCGCGGATCGTCGGGCGCCACCGCGCGGGCGATGGCGAGGCGCTCCTCCGCGCCGTCGAGATCGCCCTCGGCGAGGAGGTGATCGGCGGCCGCGCGCTGCTCCTCGACGAGCGGCGGGTGGGCCGCGATTGCGCGCGCCGCGAGCGCGTCCGCGTCGGCCAGCCCGGCCGCGCGCGCCGACCGCGCCGCCTGCGCGAAGGCGAAGGCTGCCTCGGCCGGCTCGCGCTCCGCCTCGCCTGCGCCGCGGAACGCCGCGCTCGCCGCCGCCTCGTCGCCCATCACGCGCCGGAGGCCGCCGAGCGCGAGCAGCGCCGGCGACGAATCGGGATCGAGCGCCACGGCGCGCTCCAGCTCCTCGGCGGCGCGCTCGCGCTTCCCCGCCTCGAGGAGGATCTCCGCCAGCTCCTCGCGCCACGCCGGCGCGTCGGGATCGGCGCGCACGGCCGCCTCGGCCCGCTTGCGCGCGATCCGCGGCGCGAGGTCCACGCCCTCGAAGACCTCGGGGCGGTACTCGCCCTCGCGATCGTAGACGAGACCCTCGCGCGCCATCGTGGCATCCAGCCAGCGCTCGAGATCGCTCCCCTCGATGCGGCGCGCCTCGGTCTCCGCGTCCACGCTCACCACGCGGTCGTGCTCGTCGAGCCGCAGCGCGCCGCCCGGCGTCTCGCCGAACGCGATCTCGCCTTCGACGAGCGCAAGGTGATCCAGCTCCGGCCGCGTCCCCGCGACCCCGAACAGGTGCACGTCGTCGTGGAACAGGTAGCCGCCGTTCCACTGGCCGAGGAGATCGCGGAGCACCGGCGGCAGCGCGCGCCCGAGCCGCTGCTCGGCCTCGGCGATCGACCGCGGCGAGGCCGGCGCGCCGAGCTCGTGCACGCCCTCGGCGTACCGCTTCAGCGCGACGCGCAGCCGCTCGAAGAAGCGCGTCGACAGCCCGCCCCCCGACGCGGGGCCTCGGGCGCGTGCGCTCAATGCTTCTTGCAGGGGGTGTAGGACTTGTCGTGCGCGAGGTGCTTTTCGGCGTCGCGCAGCGTCGCGGAGTTGTCGGCCGTCGGCCGGCTGTCGGCGGGCGCCACGTCGAACGACTTGCACATCGCCCACGCGCAGTCGAGCCACTTGTGCGACTTGCACTGCGCCTCGGAGAAGGTCACCAGGCCGCGCTGCAGCTTCTTGCCGGTCTCCTCGCGGAAGCCGCTCTCGGGCGGGATCTGCCCGAACGAGCGCGCCGCCGACTCGAGCGAGGCACGGTCGCCGAGCCCCGCCTTCGCGACCACCTGCTTGGCGAGCTTCTCGTTCTGCGGCTCGCTCTCGGCGAGCATCTTGTAGCGGCGCGCCTCGGCGGCGTTGATCGGGTCGAGGCGGATCGCCTCCGAGAAGTCGGCCAGCGCGGCGTCGAAGCGGCGCGCCTTGAGCTTGTCGATGCCCGACTTCACCTTCGCCGCGGCCAGCTCCTCGGAGTTCCCGCCCACGGGGGTGCCGCCGCCCGACGGCTTGCGAAGCAGCAGCACCGCGACGACGCCGGCCAGCACGACCACGCCGGCGACGGCGACCCACACGATCCAGCCGTTGCTCCGGCTCGGCTCGTGGCCGCGCGTGCCGTCGGCGCGCTCGCGCTGGGTGCG